>CAYNIO010000098.1:0-4451 GCA_964397495.1 uncultured Planctomycetia bacterium | reverse complement strand
AAGAAACTCTACCCATCTTCCGTCGACAGAAAACACCACATCTTCTCCCTTAAGGAGGGGTTTAAGTTTTTCCTCCTGATGAAAAAGGACTATTTTGTGTAAATTAACAAAAACCTGGAACAACCTCTTGCCTTTCTTTACACTTTGGATGATTTCCTCTAACGATAAATCGTCTACAGGAATATCAAGAACAAACTTACGCATAAATATTATACCAGGATTTTTTTTAGCCTGCTGAATATTTTTCTACTAGCATTGCCGTCTCCAAAAATGTTCTCATATTTTGCAGGAAGAGTTATCTTTTTGAAAAGCGAAAGTAGTTTATTTAAACTCTGGGGATTTATATACACCAAAGTATTCCACCCAAACTTAAGTGTCTGCCACCATTCCGTCTCATTTCTCAAAGTTATACAGGGAGTTTTTAGAATATAAGCCTCTCTCTGAACCCCTCCCGAATCAGTCAAAACACTGTAAGCATACTTAATCAAAGAAAGGGTATTGAGGTAAGACTGCGGCTCAACGCAAATTATGTTTTTTGCCAAATATTTTTTTAGGCTAAATTCTTTTATCCTCTTTTTAACTCGGGGATGAAGAGGAAATATTATCTTTATAGGCAATTTAGAAATATTTCTAAGAACCAATTTGAGGGTGCTTCTTGAATCTACGTTTTCCTGCCGATGTAGAGTCAAGAGAGAAAATTTTTTTTCTTGAATATCCATCTCTTTAGATAGTCTAGAAAATACATCCTTTAATTTATCTGTATTTGCCAACAAAACATCACAAAGGACATCTCCCACAAGATACACCCTCTTTCTAATACCCTCTCTGTGAAGATTCTCTACTGCCTCCTTAACAGGAGCAAATAAAAAGTCTGAAATTCTGTCTGTAAGAATCCTGTTTATCTCTTCAGGCATATGAAGGTTGAAACTGCGCACTCCTGCCTCGATATGAGCCAAGGGGATTTTAAACATTTTAGAAGACAACGCTCCTGCCAAGGTAGAATTCGTATCGCCGTAGACTATAATCAAACGAGGCTTCTCCTTAAGGATGGGCTCTTTTAACTTTCTCAACATCAAGGAAATCTGTTCAATATTAGATAACCCTCCTACTCCCAAATGGTATTTGGGTCTTGAAAGCCGAAGTTCCTGGAAAAATATCTCGGACATTCGGTAATCATAGTGCTGACCCGTGTGAACAACTATCTCTCTAAAACTAGTGTTGTTTTTTAAAATATCGCTTAAAGGCTTAGACTTAATAAATTGGGGCCTGGCTCCCAAAACAGTAAGAATCTTTTTCATCTCTATTGCCCCTCTTATTTGACACTAAAGTTCAACCTTTTTGTCAAATTAAACCCTTTTATTTGACATTAAAGTCCGACTTTTTTGTCAAATTAAGGAGGTGGAAATTGTATAGGCGCCACCAGAAACTACGACCATTGTACTTTTTTATACCGCATCTATCAAGAAACTCCCTAAAAGGCCTAAAATCAATAAGCCATTTTTTTTCAGGCGTCTGGAAACCAATTTTGTCTTTGCGCCATACAATCTTTGAAGGCACAAAGTCCTCTACTGCCCGGCGCAGAATATATTTTGTCCAACCATTATGTATTTTATAACAAAAAGGGATATTTAAAACATACTCCACCAGTCTATAATCTGTGAAGGGGACCCTTGCCTCAACTGAGAACCCCATAGAATTCCTATCCTCATACCTGAGCAATTGAGGCAAATTATATTGGGTTTCATCCAAAAATAGATGCTGATTTAAATCGGAGGGCATTTTTTGAACCAATGTGTCTGCTACAAAATCTACATCAAAATCTCCCAAAAAGTTTTTAAGGAATCTGATCTTCCAGTAATAAAGACTTTTAAAAGCCAACCTTTTTAAAGGCCTATTTAAAGATGAATAAGGGTATCTCTTCCATCTATTCTTCCCTGCCCAGTATCCTGCAAATAACTCATCTGCACCCTGCCCATCCAATACTACTTTAACATTCCTTGAGGCTAACTCCATTACCTTATACTGGGCATATACTGAAGTAGATATGACTGGTTCGTCATGCAGGAATACAAGATTATTCATATCTCTGTAAAAATGGGAAGATAAAGGACACACGAAATGCTTCTCGACATTTATATCTTTTGTCAGACACTCAACCCATCTCTTTTCATCGATAGATTCACCTTTATAAGAGGCGGTGAATGTATTCTGAATTTCTCCCACACTCCTTGCTTCTGGAAGATGTCTCTTGAGAATATTATTTATAATCATTACTACTATTGAACTGTCTATGCCTCCAGAAAGACAGGTGCCCACTTTTACATCTGCCCGCAGTCTCAATCTTACTGAATCTTCAAGGAGTTCTCTTATCTGTCTTGTATATCTTAACTCTTCTCTGGTGCTATATCTTCCTTTATCCTTATTATATGAAGGACTCCAATATTTATAGCTACGCAGGGTCTGGGAAGACAAATTAAAAATGGCATTATTTGCTGGCTCCAGTTGATAAATTCTCTTATACATCGTATATTTTGAGAAATCACTGATACCCAAAATAATGAACAAACACACTAAATCTTTATTCCAGTCGCTGGGTATGAATGGCAATCTTAATAGAGTCTTTATCTCTGAAGAAAACACGAAATTATCCTTGTCAAAATAATAGTAGAGTGGCTTGACCCCTAACCGGTCTCTGGATAGAAACAATTCATTTTTGTTCTTGTCGTAAATACAAAAAGCCCAGTCTCCATTGAAATATCTTACACAGTCTCTGCCCCATTCTTTATAGGAGGCCAAAATCATCTCTGTATCACTTTCACTCTTAAATCTATACCCCTTTAACCTTAACTCTTCTCTAAGTTCCTTATAATTAAATATCTCTCCATTGTAGACTATCCAGAGACTCTGGTCATCATAACTCATAGGCTGACGGGCCCTGTCTGATAAATCAATTATGGAAAGACGCCTGTGGAGTAAAGTTAGAGTTTTGTCCTTGAGGGGAATTTCTATAAGACCTTGGTCATCAGGGCCGCGGTGAGATAAAAGGTTGCTTATAGATTCTAAATCTTTATTTTTTAACCTCTCTTTTGTAAAGATGCCAAAAATAGCACACATTTAATAACTTAATTCCTAAATATCGAATTCTATTCTTTTTATCTTCAAAACCTTACAGAGACGTACCAAAGTCTCTAAGGTGATATTTTTTCTTCCTTCTTCTATCTTCGATATGTCCGGTTGATTCATTCCCACTTTTAAAGCCAGTTCCTCTTGAGTCAAACCCAATTCTAACCTCTTTTCCCGAATAAGCATTCCTATCTTTAGGAATATCTTAGAGGGCTTGCTTTGAATTTTTTTAGTTTTATTTTTAGATTCTGCCACAAGTCCCTCATAAATAGTCTGCCACCAATCTCTAAAATCAGAAATGGGTGTAAGTTTCTGCCAGTATCGTCTAATTCTTGGCCAATTTTCTATAAACTCCTTTCTGGGAATTAAAGAGAAAAGTTCCTTAGGATTATGCAGGCGGGAGAGCAATTTTACTATATAATTTAAAAACTTTGGATGTTCTGGATTTTTAAGAATATCTTCGGCTACCTTCAATGCTTCTTTATTAAATTCCCAGAAATATTTTTTAATATTCATTTCAAAAATTCCTCTTTAATAAATTTCTTAATTTCATTTTCTAAATGAATAATCATCTGGGTGGAATCAAACTTTTTATCATAAATATCTAAATCCAATAAAGAAAGTTTGAGATCCTGACGAGAAAAACTTCTATACCAGTGTATTACCCCTCTCTGTAATACAGGAGGAAGATTTTTAAGTAGCAAGTGCAGAGGTTTAATCTTCTTAGAAAGCATATAAATATCGAAAACATCCCGTGCTTCCTTTCTTCCCTCAAAAACCACTCTTCCTACTTCATCTAATTGAGGAATTATTCCTGTTGCAGCATATATCTTCTGTAGATAAATATTCTTCACGCTATAAACTGGTATTCCCTCGAATCTTTTAATCTGGGGCCTATCAAAAATTACATCCTCTATAAAATCAATTTTTAGAACCTTATCTCTCTTTTTAAAGAGAACCGTATAAAACCTAAGCCGGGCTTTACCTGGCGCAAAAAGTTCCTGCTCTAATTTTACATCACATCCAAGGGAGCTTTTAAAAGATTGAACTAAATCATCAATCTCAGAAACATCATATACAGGGGAGAAGAAATCAAGGTCTGCAGAAAATCTGTGGTGTAAATAAAAGAGTTCAAGGGCTGTGCCACCAGATAAAGCAAAATGTTTTGCCCTCTGCTTAAAAACCTCTAAAACATCTAACTGTACTCTCCTTGTCTCTTTCTCCATATCTAATATGTATTATAAACTATGTCTATTATAGATTATAACCTATATAATACAGAATGTCAACCAACTTAAGAAACCCAGCCATTCTTGCCTTTATGCCTT
>CAYNIO010000097.1:0-4461 GCA_964397495.1 uncultured Planctomycetia bacterium | reverse complement strand
GCGCTGGAAATCTGCCTGGCCATGGACGACCTGCTCTCCCTGGGGGAGGGCGTATAAACTGTGAGGGAAGAACAACATAGACCACACCAAAAATATACTAAGAATCCTCTTGAAAACCTTATCCATTATAATTCCTCCTTTTTGTCTAATCTTAAAAGGGCTTTTTGAAGGGGCATCTTCCGACAGGCCAAGTTTATTGTAAACGTTTTCATAAAATTATTAGTAATTAACCATACCATACTTTAAAGAAAAAAACAAGGAGAATAATAAAAATTTTAAAAAAGATTTTAAAATATTAATTTTCATCAATTTATGATTTTAATTAAGACCTTTTAAGATTAGAATTTCCAGATGCACTCTACCCAGGGATGGGCGTGGTCATTGTCTGAAGGCGTCCTTCCCAGGGGATAACCTACTTCCACCCTGAAAGAAAGATTGTCTTTTACATTCAACCTTAAACCAAATCCCCATCCCCTAAGGGTCCTGTGTTTTTTCTCTCCTGGTAAAATCCTGTTAAAGTGGGCTGTAGCCCAATCATAAAAAATGACGAATCTTAGAGTGTCATAGAATTTCTCCTGGGTAAAAGGAACCTTCAGTTTTTTAGAGAGGAAATAAGGAGGGAACGACCATTCCAGAGATGTATACCAGCCCTTATCTCCCACAAACTCTGCAGGAGGGTATCCCCTTACAGAGGTGGGACCTCCTATCTGGAATTCTTCAGAGGCCACGAGGTTATAGTTAGAAAATTGGCCAGAATTTTTCCAGAGAATTGAAGAAGAAAAAGGTCCTGGCTGGAGTCTGAAGAAGTTAAAAACCCCTTTATAGAATTTTGCCCCTGCTCCACTGCGGGAAGCAAGAGGGTCTTTTGCTTTTGAGGCACCCATAATATCAGGAACTCCTGCATCCAACTCGGCGATAAAAATATTCCTTCCCCATCTGTCGCTTATATCCAAATCAAAACTGCATTTAAAAACTCTCAGGTTGTCACGGGATATCATTGTGTTCAAAAGATAGTTCTTTATATTCTTATAATCAAAGCCGGCAGTCAGTCTTAAATCTATCCTCTCCTTAGTAATTAAGGCCTTATTAAAAAACACACCTGCTATATCCGCCTTACCCTTAGAATCGAGGACCCTGAAATCCCTGCCTAATTTTGTCCTGCTATGAGAAAAATGTAATCCCATCTCCAGAGTATTGCTGAGAGGGAAAGTGTATCTTCCTGTAATAAGGTGTAGAAGGCCGGGCCGGGTCTGCTGGTATTTAAGGTAAAATTTATCATCGAATCCCAGGAAATTGTTGTGTTCCAAAATTACTGAATACCTCCTTTTATCTATAAAGCGGGAGCCGTAATTGTCGTAGCCGAAACTCACATGTATGGGAAGGCGGTCTTTAACTTCCAAAACAATATCTGTGGTCCCAGGCTCTTTCCCCGGCACAAGGACAAGTTTTGCCTCCCTGTCAGGATGCTCGTTTATGAGGGTAAGGGCTTTCTGCAAGGTAGAATAATTGAAAGGCTCCCCCTCTTTGAGTCGAAGTTTTCTTTCAAGGAGAGAACTTTTAAAATAACGGTTGCCTTTGATTTCTACCTTGCCCCTTCTTCCTTCTACCACCCTTATAAGTAAAGTGGCTTCTCTTATGGTTTGAGGAGGAAGATACGCCCGGGAGGTTAAGTAGCCTTTCTTTCTGTAAAGGTCAGTAATAAGGTCGGCGACCTTCTGCATATCTGTGAGGGTAAGTTCCTTATTGCGGAAGGGGGAAATTACCTTTTCTATTTCCTTAGCAGAAATCAGCGTTGAGCCTTCTACTGTTATTTTCTTTATAAGAACTTTCTTCTGGGGGGCGACTTTTTCTGGGGAAACTCGGGGTTTCTCCTTCTCTTCTATTTGGGGTTTTTTCTTCTTTTCCTCAATCTTTTTCTTTAAAGCCTTCTCCTTCTCAATAAGTTTCTCCTGCTGCTCAATACCGCCTGCTGTCTGAGAAGTAGGCACCTGGGAAAACCCCGACGCGGAAGCCAGAAAAACTAATAGGAGGGCAAATAAGAATATTTTAGCCATAGATAATGGAAGTAGCCTACAATCTTTATGGACAAATGTCAAGAGAAAAATATTGAAAATCTTCAACCTTGAAGAAGAAGAGAGGCAATTACTGCGTCTAACTGGTTGAAATCACAGGGTTTAACTAAGTAGTCGCTGCTTCCTAATCTGCGGGCCTCATCCACAATATATTTGTCCTGGGCAGAGGTGAGCATTACAACTTTTATAGAAGGGTCGAGTTCCTTTATCTTCTCCAAAGCCGCCAAACCGTCCAGGCCTGGCATCCTTATATCCAAAAGCACTATCTTAAACTTTTCAGAATCTAAGCCCATTAAAGACTCTTTTATCTTAAGCAGTGCCTCTTCACCTGAAGAAGCAGTGGAAACTTTATAGCCCTTTTTGTCTAAAAATGCCCACAAAACATTTCTTATCTCAGGATTATCATCTACTATCAGAATATTTGCATCTTTTTTAGAAGGGATTTCTTTCAACCTCAAACCCTCTCTCTCTTTGTTGATTTCTAAAATTTTCCTCATCATAAAATGAGTGGAAAAATCTTTTTTGACTACGGCCTGAATATCAATACCCTCATACTCGCCCTGCTGGGGGTTATGATCCGTTAAAAGCACTATCCCTGCCTCTTTATCAAATTCCCTTATTTTCTCTATTGCCTCCTTAGCGTCCATATCAGGAATATTTTGGGCTAAAATTATAACCTGAGGCCTCTCTTCAGTAAGCCTTAAAAGCAGCTCCTTGCCCGTGGGGACAGAGCTCACTTTGTGCCCCAACTGAGAAAGGATATCGAAAAACTTAATTCTGATTTTGTGGTCTGGCTCGACTACCAAAATCTCTGCCAAGAACTACCTCCTTAGTTTCTCCTCAATTCTACCTAAAAGTTCCTCAAAATCAACAGGTTTTATCAAAATATCGTTTATGCTGTAACCAATCTTTTCTAAATCAGGAGCATATTTATAGATATTTATGGAGCCAGTAAGGATAATTACCGGTATGTATTTCTTAAATTCTTCCTTCATAATCCTCAATATCTCTAAACCCCTCATCTTGGGCATCTTTATATCTAAAATCAATAAATCTATATCGTGGTGGGTTTTAATAATTTCTAAGGCCTTCTCTCCTCCTAAAGCCGTAAAAACTTCGAACCCTTCCTTTACAAGAAACTTCTCTAAGACTTTAACTATCTGGGGCTCGTCATTCACCACCAAAATTTTATATCCCATATATCACCTCCAAGGCAAAAGTATAGTAAAAGTTGTGCCTTCCCCTATTTTGCTTGTATATCTTAATTCGCCCCTATGGGCTTTAATGATTCCGTAACAGACCGAAAGCCCCAGGCCTGTGCCCTTCTCCTTGGTAGTAAAAAAGGGGTCAAGGATTTTGTCCAAGTTCTCTTGAGGTATGCCCGCGCCTGTATCTTTAAAATCTATGCGCAAAAAATCTCCTTCTTGTAAAGTAGAAATAGTAATTACCCCGCCTTTAGGCATAGCATCCCGGGCATTATTAAGAAAGTTCAAAAATACTTCCTGGAGCTGCTTCTCATCTACCTTAACCTGGGGGAGATTGGACGCATAATTTCTTTCTATCCTTATATCATTTAAAGAGAACTGGTGCTCTATAAGTTTTATCACAGACTCTATAGACTCATTTATATCTACATTCTTAACCTCTCCCATAGAGGGGCGAGAAAACCTCAGGAGCCTTTGAATAATATCTTTTGCCCTTTGGCATTCCTTAAATATGGTGCGAAGGGCTCCTTCTCTTTCCTGAGGACCCAAACCCTCGCTTAAAAGCAACTGGGCCCAGCCGGAAATCACCATAAGGGGATTGTTAACCTCATGGGCAATCTCTGAAACCAACCTCCCCAAAGAGGCAAGTTTTGCACTCTGAATCAACTGGGACTGGGTAGTTTTCAGTTCCTGGTGGGCCTTTCTTAAATCAGAAAGAATATTAAGAATTGCCTTCTCGCTCCTGCGCAGTTCAAAATTGACCTTTCTTAACTCTTCTTCTTTTTGGACTCGCTGTTTAATCTCCTGCCGCAGTTGCTCCTCTGTAGCCCGCAGTTGCTCATTAGAAGCCCTTAACTGCTGATTGAGGGCTTCCAGTTCCTCCTGAATTTTTTTGCGCTGGGCAACCTCGAGCATCAGTTTATCGCGAGAAACTAAGGTATTCTTTAAACTCTCTATCATATTGTTAAATGATTGGGCAAGTTCCCCTACCTCATCCTTACTTTTTATCCCTATCTTGTAAGAGAAGTTTCCTCTAGAGACTATGCGTGTGGCTTCTACTAATTGCCGCAGAGATTTAACCAAATTGCCTGCAAAGACAAAACTTAAAGGAAAGAGCACAAATATCAACATACCTGCAAGAATGCCCCCCTGACTTAAGTATGCCTTAAGGGGGGAAAATATCT
>CAYNIO010000096.1:0-4621 GCA_964397495.1 uncultured Planctomycetia bacterium | reverse complement strand
CCTTCTACTTCAAGGATTGCCGAGTCTTGGATGTGTATTATTTTAACCGATGCCTTTTTGGAAAAGTTTGGCAGAGATACTTTGGGCGAAATAAAGGCGCGCTTCAAGGAATACAAAAAATACCTTAAGAATATATGAAGGATCCCCTCAAGCTCCCTTCAGGATTGGTAGTAGATTTATACCTTTTAACTATGGGGCAGTGCTATTTCTTTGACCGCCGAGGAAGATGGGCAACTTTTGAGGTTTTCCTTCGCGATAGAAACATTCTCAGGCCCTTTTATATCTTGGCAGGTGTGGAGCAGACTCTTAAGAGAGTTTTAGAATTCAGATTCACTTCCCAGGATGTAGATTATCTTAAAAGCCTAGGGATATTTCGCAGAGAGTTCATAAAGTATCTGAAGAACTTCCATTTTGGAGGCTACATCTGGGCCCAAAGAGAAGGGCAAATAATTTTCCCCCAGGAGCCTCTTTTGAGAATCATCGCGCCTATATTGGAAGTCCAGGTAGTGGAGAGTATAGTCCTTAATACCTTGAATCTTTACATTACTCTGGCTACCAAGTCTGCCAGGGTCCTTCTTGCTTCAAAAGGCAAATCAGTATTTGATTTTTCTCTGCGCAGAACTCAGGGGTTAGAAGCTTCTTTAGTTAGTGCTTATGCTTCTTATATATGTGGAGCAGAGGCCACATCTAATCTCTATGCAGGCAAGGTATGGGGGATTCCTGTAGTGGGGACTATGGCTCATTCTTTCATAGAGTCCTTTGAGAGGGAATATGAGGCCTTTCTTTCCTTTGCAAGAAATTTCCCCAATATGAGCGTGTTTCTGGTAGATACCTATAATATTTCAAAGAGTCTAGATAACGTCGTAAAGATAAATGGAATCCTTAAGAAGAAATTCAATGCAAAAATCGTAGGAGTTAGGATAGATAGTGGAGATTTAACAGAGGAGGCCAAAAGGGTCAGGGGATTTCTTGACCGTTCAGGCCTAAAGGATGTCAAGATTATTCTTTCAGGGAACCTAGATGAATATAAAATTGCCAAAATTATTAAAAGCAGGACTCCTGTGGATGGTTTTGGTGTAGGAACCCTTATGGGCACAAGCAGCGACCTTCCGCATTCAGATATAATATTCAAAATCTGTGAGATAAGTACCTCAGAAGGGCATTTTCTTCCTGTGATGAAATTGAGCAGAGGCAAGATTACTTATCCAGGAAGGAAGCAGGTCTTCAGGTTTTATTCTCGAGGTATATTGAAGAGGGATGTTGTAGGATTAGATGCTGAGAACCTAAGGGGGAAGAAACTCTTGTCTCTTAGAGTAGAGAAGGGAAGATTGCTTGCAAAATCCCCTTCTTTAGACGAAGTTCGATCCTTCGTTGCCAACAACCTCAGGAGACTGCCGCCTCATTTGAAGGCCCTTAAGGCAGAAAGGTTCTATAGGGTAGATACGAGCAAAGGTTTAAATTCCCTTTATCTCAAAGCCAAATCTATTGTTTTCCAAAGGCAGAGTTCTTTCTCTGATGTTGTCTTCTTTGATGTAGACACACAGAATGATTTTATGGAGCCTCGAGGGAATCTTTATGTGGAGGGCTCAAGGAAGATAATTCCTGTGTTGAGGAAGTTAGTCTCTTTGGCCCGCAGAAATAACATAAAGATTATTTCTTCCGCAGATGCGCACCCTTCAAAGAGCCAGGAGTTTAAGAAATTTCCTCCCCATTGTGTAAAGGGAACCTGGGGCCAGAAAAAGATTAAAGAGACGACTTTAGAGGAATTTAAAGCCGTATCTTATAAAGATAATTTAAGTCAGGACGAGATATTTAACATCCTTCTAAACTATCCTCAGGTAATATTAGAGAAAAATACTTTGGATGTTTTCACTAATCCTAACACTTCCCAGTTTCTTAAGTTCTTTCGCAGGGTTTTTGTCTGGGGGGTAGTTACAGAGTTTTGCGTGAAGAAAGCGGTGGAAGGGTTGCTTAAAGAGGGCCTTGAAGTATTCGTGATAAAAGATGCTATAAAAGAAATAGATAGGCGTAAGGCATATTCTTTACTTAAATCTTGGAGAAAAAAGGGGGTGAAGATTATAAATTCTTCAACCCTTGGTTCAAAATTGTAAAATTTCTTGCAATATTGCAGAAGATGTGATATAAGAGGTTTCTTATGAAAGAGATTGTTATTTATGCACGTGCAGGTCAGGGAGCAATTACTACCGCAGCAATTTTAGGAGAGGCCTTCTTCTTGGAAGGAAAGTTCTCTTACGCTTTTCCCCATTTTGGAGCAGCAAGGATGGGTGCCCCCATGAACGCTTTCCTGAGATTTGACAGCAAGCCTATAAGGATGCGTTCTAAAGTATACGAGCCCGACTACATTATTGTTATTGACCCCACGTTACTCCATTCCTTAGATTGCTTCAAGGGCCTTAAAGATAGAGGTTTGGCTGTGATAAATTCTGAAGGTAAAATACCTGCGCCAAAGCCTACCCAAAAGGTATTTACCCTGTCGGCTTTAAAGATTTCCTTGGAAACTATTGGCAAGCCTTTTGCCAATACCGTGCTTCTGGGAGGATTCTCTAAAGCCACAGGCGAGGTAAAAATAGACTCTTTGATAGAAGCCGTAAAGAAAAGATTCAGTTCTACGAAGCCCGAGGTGTTAGAGAAGAATATCCAGGCAGTGAAGAGAGGTTACGAGAGTATAGAATAATATTTATGTTTGGCCCTTTATTTCTAAAACCAAAAAGTTCTCAAGATAATAAGACCGGCTCTTGGAGGTCTACTCATAAGCCTAAGTTCTTACAAAAAAATTGCATAGCCTGCGGTTTATGCAAACTTGTGTGTCCTGAAGCCTGCATTACAGGCAAAGAAAAGAATACCTACAATGCCGATTTGGATTACTGTAAAGGTTGCGGCCTGTGTGCTTTTATTTGCCCTAAGAAAGACATAATTATGGAGAAAGAGGGAGGTTAGCCTCCTAAGTTTACAAAACAGGTCCGGCTTAAAAGGTAAATTTAAGGAGAGATGAGCAAGAGAAAGGAGTTTTTAGAGGGTTCTCAGGCTATAGCAGAGGCGGTAAGACTCTGCAAACCAGGGGTAATCTCAGCCTATCCTATTACACCCCAGACCCATATTGTAGAGAGGCTGGCAGATTTCTGCGCCGACGCAGTCCTTAAAGCGGAATTTGTCAATGTAGAATCAGAGCATTCTGCCTGCAGTGTAGTTCTGGGAGCAAGTGCCAAAGGGGTAAGAGTTTTTACTGCTACTTCCTCTCAGGGGTTAATGCTTATGAGTGAAGTTCTGTTTAATACTTCGGGGATGAGGTTGCCAGTGGTATTGGTGTGTGCCAATAGAGCCATGTCTGCTCCTATAAATATCTGGAATGACCATCAGGATTCCATGTCTATTAGAGATTGTGGTTGGCTTCAGTTCTACGCAGAGAGCATCCAAGAGGCAGTGGATTTGATATTTCTGGCTTACAGGATTTCTGAAGACCCAAAGATTTTACTTCCTTCTATGGTGTGCATCGATGGCTATATCCTTACCCATGGATTTGAGCCTGTAGAATTTCCTTCTCAGGAGGAAGTAGACAGGTTCCTTCCTCCTCTGAATCTACCCTATAAATTAGATATTCAAAATCCCTTAACTTTAGGATTTTTAGGCGGTCCTGATTGTTATCTTGAAACTAGGTATGCCCTTCAGGAGACTTTCAAAGAGACTTTAAGCAGGTTTCCTGAGTTCCTTCAGGAATTCAAAAAAGTTTTTGCTAAAGAAGTAGCGTTAGATGTTGAACCCTACAGGGTGGATGATGCTTCCAGTGTGATCGTTGCCTTAGGTTCTGTTTGCGGGACGGTTAAAGAGTCTGTAGATAAACTGCGTTCTCAAGGGAAAAACGTAGGTCTCTTAAAGATAGTTTCTTTCCGGCCATTCCCTGAGGAAAAAATACGCGCTTTATTGGGAGAGAAAAAGGAAGTCATAGTTCTGGATAAGTCTATATCTCTGGGTTCTTGCGGTCCAGTGTTTACTGAAGTTAAAGCTGCACTCCAGACCAGTGCAGTTAAGGTTAGTGGTTTTATAGGGGGGCTAGGAGGAAGGGATATTACCCCTCAGACTATAGAGGAGATGGTAGATATTGCAAATAAGGGAAACCCCAGTTGTTATTTTCTCGACGTAAGAAAAGAACTTTTGCATGAGTAAGGAGCATTTCGCAGAGCACTTTTTTGTTTCAGGCCATACCGCTTGTCCGGGCTGCGGTCAAGCTATGGCAGCAAGACTCGTTGTAGATACAGCAGGCAAAAATACTATTGTGGCTAATGCTACCGGCTGCCTTGAGGTATTTTCCACAGGTTGGCCTTACACCTCTTGGGGCATACCTTGGGTGCATTCCCTCTTTGAGAACGCAGCTGCTGTGGCTTCAGGGATAGAGTCCGCTTTGAAATATTTGGGAAGAGAAGATGTGAATGTTTTGGCTTTTGCCGGCGACGGGGGGACTGCTGACATTGGTCTGCAGGCCCTTTCAGGAATGCTGGAAAGAGGACACAATGTCCTATTTGTATGTTTTGATAATGAGGCCTATATGAATACAGGGATTCAGCGCTCAAGTGCCAGTCCTCTGGGTTGTCATACAACAACCACT
>CAYNIO010000095.1:0-4631 GCA_964397495.1 uncultured Planctomycetia bacterium | reverse complement strand
TACACCTGACAAGCTCATTATGCAGATGCCTTATATAAAGAGGCTCCTTGAAGCCCTAAACGTAAAAGTTTTGGAGAAGGAGGGATTTGAAGCCGATGATGTTATCGCCTCGGTGATTGGAAATGTCCCTACGGATTTTAAGATAATAATCGTAAGCCAAGACAAGGACGTATTCCAATTGGTGGAAGATGAACACATCCTTGTATACCATCCCCTGAAAGAAGTTATGTTTGATGAGGATAGAGTTAAGGAAACTTTGGGCGTTCCACCCAAGTTAATCCCTGACCTTTTAGCCCTGTGTGGAGACGCTACAGATAATATTCCTGGGGCAAAGGGGCTTGGTCCAGAGATTTCCAAAAAACTCCTTGAGAGGTTTGGGGGCATAGAAGAGATTATAGAAAATGTGCCCAAGATAGATTCGCCCCGTATAAGAAAGATAGTAGAGGAAAATATTGAAAATATAAGATTATCCAAAGAGCTGGCAACATTGAAGAGAGATATACCATTAGAGGAATCTTTGGAGGACCTGAGGAGGAAGAAACCAAATTTCGCCTCACTTTATAAACTTTATAGGGAACTTGAGTTTAAATCGCTGCTGGATAAATTCCCTGCCCGCTGGCAGAAGCCTCAGTTTGAAGTGAAGGAAACAAAATTCGTGAGTGCACAAAGGGAAGAGTTTATATTTATATTGGGAGAGAATAAAAACATTTTCTTCATAGATGGAGGAGATATCTACTCTGTGGGGTTAGAAGGGGCAAAGGCAGTATTGGAAGACCCTGATATTAAAAAAATTTCTTACGACCTTAAAGGCCTTAAATTCTCTTTAATAAAGGAGGGGATAGAATTAAAGAATCTTTATTTCGACATTATGATTGCCTCTTATCTTGACGACCCCACACGTGCCTCTTTGAGACTTAGGGATTTAGCCTTAGAGTATCTTGATTCTCTTATAGACGATTCCCAACCTCAAAGTGCCCTTTACATAATCTTCAAGATTTATCCGACCTTAAGAGATATTATTTACAAGAAACAGTTGGATTATCTCTTTTTTAATGTGGAGATGCCACTGGTAGAGGTTCTTTATAATATGCAACTTAAGGGAATAAAGGTAGACAGGAATAAGTTGGAAAGGCTTTTGGAAGAAATAGATGAAGAATCCCAGAATGTCCTTAGGAAAATATACGATATAGTAGGAACCTATTTTAATGTCAATTCACCCAAGCAACTGCGTACCATACTATTCGAACGTTTAAATCTGCCGGTGATAAGAAAGACCAAAACAGGAGCCTCTACTGACGAAAGTGTCCTTGAGGCCCTCAGGGACAAGCATCCATTGCCTTCTTTGCTTCTTGAATATCGCAGAATCCAGAAGATAAGGTCTACTTACATAGAGCCATTTTTGAAGTTTGTAGACCCTCAGGCTTCAAGGGTCCATAGTTTGTTCCATCAAGCTTCTACCTCTACGGGAAGGCTTTCCAGCAGCGAGCCAAATCTTCAGAATATTCCTATTCCCCGGGATTCCTGGGCAGAGAAGTTCAGGGAAGCATTTATCTCCTCTTTCAAGAACGGCGTTCTGGTATCATTTGATTATTCTCAGATAGAGCTTAGGATATTGGCTCATCTTTCTCAAGACAATTTCCTCTTAAAAGCTTTTCAGGAGGGGAAGGACATTCATAGATTTACCGCCTCCCTTGTATTTAAGGTTTCCGAAGACGAGGTATCCCATTCTATGAGGCAGATGGCTAAACGCATAAATTTTGGGATAATATATGGCATGTCAGGGTATGGCCTGTCTAAGGACCTGGGTATTTCTGTGGAAGAGGCCCAGAGTTTTATTGAGGAATATTTCTTAAGATATGCAGGCGTAAAAGAGTATCTGGACCGCATCCTTAAAGAAGTCGAAGATAAGGGGTTTGTTTCTACTATTTTGGGCAGGAGAAGGTATCTTCCTCAGATGAAGTCTACTAATATATCTGTGCGGGAGTACGCCCAACGCCAGGCAAGAAATTTCCCTATTCAGGGTTCATGCGCAGACATAATTAAACTTGCCATGGTAAATATCCATAGGGCTCTCGAGGGCAGGGGCGCCAAGAGTTATCTTTGTATTCAGATTCACGACGAACTTTTATTTGATGTCCCCCGGGAAGAACTATCCTGGATGAAAGAGATGGTAAAAAAACAGATGGAGGAGGTTTACCCTCTTACGGTTCCTTTGAAGGTCGATGTAAAGAGGGGTGAAAATTGGGCTCAGTTAAGTTAATTCTTGAAGAAAAGGAGGAGGTTTGGGGATGAAGATAGGTTTTTGCTCTTCAGAGGTTTTTCCTTTTTCTAAAACAGGGGGCTTGGCAGATGTTTGTGGAGCTTTGCCTGCAGCCTTAGAAGAAGAGGGCCAGGAAGTTAAGATATTTACACCCCTTTACAAAGGGATAAAGCCCCAAGAGATGAATTCTAGATTTGGCAGGTCTGTTATAGGCAAAAATATCGAGGTGTTTTTTATAAGGAACGATGAATATTTCTCAAGGGATTATCTTTACGGGACTCCTCAGGGAGATTATCCTGACAATTTAGAAAGATTTAGTTTCTTTGCAAGAAGAGTTTTGGAGGTTATCAAAGAGATAGGTTTTAGACCTCATATTATGCATTGCCATGATTGGCAGACCGGCCTCATACCTGTATATCTGAGGTATATTTTTAATAAAGATGCGTTTTATCAGGGTATAGGTACGATATTTACTATCCACAATCTTGCCTATCAGGGGATATTTCCTGCGGATAAATTTGGCATTTTGGGATTACCCCAGGAGTTTTTTTCTATTGACGGATTAGAATTTTATGGGAAAATAAATTTGTTAAAAGGAGCCCTCCTCGAAAGCGATATTTTAACAACTGTCAGTCCAACTTATGCCCGGGAGATTCAAACTTCAGAATTTGGTTGTGGGCTGGAAGGAGTTTTGTCTAAAAGGAAAGACGTCCTCTTTGGGGTATTGAATGGTTTGGATTACAATATCTGGGATCCCCAGGCAGACCCTTTAATCTACAGTAATTATGGGCCCCAGAATATCGAGAAGAAGGGCAAAAATAAGGTATCTCTCCAGAAAGACTGCGGACTTAAAATAGATAAGGATATTTTTCTCCTGGGATTTGTAGGCAGACTGGCTGAGCAAAAGGGTATAGACCTTTTGGCGGAAATTATTCCCCCTCTTTTAGAGAAACTTAAAGCCCAGATAGTTATTCTGGGGACGGGCGACCAAAAGTATCACCAGATTTTGGAAGAATTGCTTTCTCGATACAAAAGCGACAAGATTTTTGGTAAGCAGATAGCCATATACCTTACATTTGATGAGACATTGGCTCACAGAATATATGCAGGTGCGGACAGCTTTCTTATGCCTTCAAGGTTTGAACCCTGTGGATTGGGGCAGATGATAAGCTTAAAATACGCCACGTTACCCATAGTCCACAGGACTGGAGGTTTAGCAGATACTGTAGTCGATGTTTCCCAAGACATTGAAAAGGGCAATGGTTTTGTTTTCACAGATGTTTCTTCGCGTGCTTTTCTTGAGTGTATAGAAAGGGCCCAGGGTGTTTTTTCTGACAAAGCCACGTGGTCTCTGATTCAGAAGCGGGTCATTAATCTTTCCTTCTCTTGGAGGGATTCGGCCAGAAATTACATCCGTCTTTATAACAGATGTCTCGGTTCTTTAAAGAATGCCTAAAGTTGCTATAACCGGCTCTCTGTGTTCAGGAAAATCAGAGACTCTTAAGGTATTAAAGAGACTGGGGGTTAAAGTTTTAGACATCGACCACATAACCTTAAAACTTTATCGTAGAGGAGCGCCTCTATACAAAAGGATTGTAAGGGAATTTGGAGGGGGTGTTCTGGGCAGGCGCAGAAATATTGACAGGTCTAAACTTGCCCAGGTAGTTTTTTCTTCTTCCCGCAATTTAAATAAACTCAATAAAATAACACATCCTGCTCTCATAAAGCATCTTAAGGATTTTCTCAAAAGGAACAAGGGCGACGTGGCGGTGGAGGTTCCCCTTCTTTTTGAGAAGGGCCTGGATAGACTTTTTGATTGTACGATATTAGTCAAATCTCCCCGGAAGCTAAGAATTTCAAGGGCCAGAAATAGGGGTTTGAGTCTCTACCAATTGAGAAGAAGGCTTTGTTTCCAGATGCCTGAGGTTGAGAAGGCGCGCAGGGCGGATTTTATTATAAATAATAACAAAACAAAACAAGATTTAAAAAGGAAGGTGGTAGAACTATGGCGAAGAGTGAAAATTCAAAAAACAACTCCTCTAAAAAAGAGGCGTCCGCAGTAGGGGTTTCTTCCCAACAGCTGGATATAGGTAGCCTTAAAGATATGAAGATATCCGACCTTCTCAAGGTTGCCAGAGACATGGGGCTTAATGGCATAAGCGGCTTAAGGAAACAGGAGTTAATATTCAGGATTCTGCAGGCTCAGGCGGAAAAAGAGGGATTGATGTTTGGAGGGGGGGTCCTTGAAGTTTTGCCAGAGGGTTTTGGCTTTTTGAGGAGTTCCAATTATAATTACCTTCCCTCGCCTGACGATATTTATGTTTCTCCTTCGCAGATACGTCGATTCGGGCTTCGGACGGGTAATACGGTG
>CAYNIO010000094.1:0-4676 GCA_964397495.1 uncultured Planctomycetia bacterium | reverse complement strand
GAAAGAAAAATTATTTTATCACCTTATTATTTTTTTTCAAAATATTCTCTCCTTGTGTAGTTACAAAATAAATCAAGGCTTGAGGGGATTTTTGCTGAAGAAATCCTCTAAAATATTCCTATGGTCAAAAGCCAAGTGGAGTCTTTTTATATCTCTGCGAGAAAACAGGCCAATGTTCTTGGCATCAGAACTTGCCTTAAAATTGCGGTTCAGGGGTCTTATTACATATACACAGGATACGGTGTGAAAACGGGGGTCTCTCTGGGGATTTGAATATACTCCAAAAAAATCAAGGCTTTTAGCCTTTATACCCGTTTCTTCCTCTACTTCCCTCTTTACTGCCTCCTCCACAGTCTCTCCCCAATCCACAAATCCTCCAGGCAAAGCCCAACCAAAAGGAGGGTTTTTGCGCTCAATAAGTAAAATCTTTCTCCCAAAAGGGACTATACCATCTACAGTAAGGAATGGACCTTTTTGAATTTTTTCGTAAATGTAGGTAATATAATTATAAACTATATCCTCAAAAATATTAAAAGCCTTTTTGCTACGGAGGACAAACCTTATCTCCTTTAATCTTCCTGGCGTGTCAAAATGCACAAACTTAAATAC
This sequence comes from uncultured Planctomycetia bacterium, assembly GCA_964397495.1. Taxonomy (GTDB): domain Bacteria; phylum Omnitrophota; class Gorgyraeia; order Duberdicusellales; family CBEUCJ01; genus CAYNIO01. The sequence continues at coordinate 4,067 of CAYNIO010000094.1, read as the reverse complement.
CTCCTGGGCCATAATCTTGCTGCAGGCACTATAAGGAAACTTTCCTGTGCCGCAACCTAAGGCAGGAAAACTTAGAGAACGCACCTTAAGTCTCTTTGCCTCAAGGAGGGTATTCCTGGTAGCCTTCCTTATAGTCTCTTCGTCGGTCTTGAAATCCATATCCATGGTGGCAGCGTGAATTATAAATCTGCACTTGAGTCTTCCTGCAGAGGTAAAGACGACATCTCCCTTCCTGATGGGCGCTTTACTTAAGGCCTCTTCTTCTATAATTCTTCCTCCTTTTTCCCTCAAGGCTAAAGCCACCCCTCCTCCCATAGAGAGCGAGGTATTAGCAGGATTAACTAAAGCCTGGGCATCCTCCTGGGCTATATCCCCTTTTTTGATGACTATCTTGACTTCCTTAAATCTAAACTCCATCCCACCCCTCCTTTATTTGACAAAAAGGTTCAACGTTTTTGTCAAATTAGAATTCTTTGCTCTCTAGAGCCTTCAATCCCAAATGCAAAAATCCTCCTGAAATTGCCAGGGTAATAAAAAATAAAACTGATAAATAAGAAAAAACTGAACCCTGTATATCTATATTAACTCTGCCCAGAGTATTTAGATGAAAAATTACCCCCAGCCCCAAAACAGAAGGAATAAGATACAAAAGATTAAAAACTAAGGTTAGGATTCCCCCGAATTCTGAAATTACCTCCAGGTGGTGAGTCTTGGTAAAATCAGCAAAATAAGCCCCCAGCCCTAGGCAGATACTCACTACTCCTATACAGAGAATAAATACTAAGGCAATCGAAGAGAAAAATAGAAGAGGTTCTATCTGAGTATTTAAACCTGAAACTACCATAATGGATTCGCAGACAATAATGCTCGCGAAAAGGGAAATAAATAATTTCTGCAACATTATCTTCTTCAAGGACACAGGGCTCAAACCTAAAATCCAGAAACTTAGCCCTTCTAAACTCAACTGGGGGTAGATATACCTTGTAGAAAGTGAGGAGAGCACGCCACCTACCGCAAAAACATTAAGAAAGGTAATAAGGTTCTTCCAGATAGGGCCCATAAGATGGTAGGAAAAGTTGCGCAGGTTGGCAACATAGATAAAAAGAATTCCGAAGAAAACCAAAAATTGCGACCACTGTAAAGGGTCCCTGCGAAAATTCTTTATATCCTTGAGGATGAAAGCACATAGCCAGCGAGGCCTTAAGTACCTAAAGAAAAATCTATCCAGAGCCTTGGAGCTGGCTTTTTTCTTGGACCGGCCCTCAAAATTCACTGCCTGGAAACAGGAATAAAACCACCTTTGGGAAATATATCCCAAGAAAATCCAGCCTATAGCCAGGGTGCTAGCCAAACAGGAAAGATATAAAACTGCCTCCAAAAGGAAACCCTCCTGCCAGTTCTTCAAACCCTGGGATACCCAAAAATGGAAAGAGTAAGGAAAAGAAGAAATCTTAAAAAGGGGCCCAAACCGGGAGAGAAAAAGACCTGAGGGAACAATATTAGAATCCTTGGGCCTAAGAAGAAGAACCAGCCCCAAGCCTACGCTCAGAAAAACCAAACACCTGAAACCATATGAACGCCAGAACCTAATGACCGCCATACACAAAACTGCCCCCAAAAGGCAGGAAAGAAGGGCAAAGGGGATTATGTACAGCAGAGAAATAACGTAATAAGAAAAACCAACCTTTTCCAAGGAACCGTAGGCAAAAATAAAAGGGAAAATCCCAAAGGCAAATCCCCAAGAAGAAAGCACAGAAACTTCAAAAAATTTATTGAGAGAAAGGGTCTTAATATCCAGAGGGGATTGGAGAAGGAAAAATGTATCCTTTGACCTAAAACTACATATATAAAAGAGTATCCCTGAACTTATAGCCAGCATCCCCCCTAAAGACAGGAAGAACACATAAAAAAGTTTGTTGAAAATGACCGTACCTAAACCTCCCAGCCTATTCAGGAAATTAAAGCCTCCTCTAACGAGAAAAAATATCCCCCAAAAAATGGAAGACAAAAAAATAACCATCCCCCATAATCTTAAGGGGCTACGCAAAAAATACCTTACCCTCCTCTTAAAGGCTAAAAACCTTACTTTAAGTACAATCCAGACCATCATTCTGTCAGGCGGAAGAATATGTCTTCCAGCCTCTCGGACTGGAACTCTCTTAATTCTTGGAGCCTCCCCTCAGACAATAGCCTGCCTTTGTCTATTATGCCCACTCTGTCGGCCAACTCCTCGGCTATGGAAAGAATGTGAGTAGACATAAATACCGTACCGCCTTTACGGGTGAAATCCCGCAGGATATTTTTTATTGTCTTTATAGAATAGGGGTCTAAACCTACTAAAGGCTCATCTATGAAAAGAACCTGGGGCTGTCTTATGAGATTGGAAACGTATACTAAACGCTGTTTCATCCCGTGGGAGAATTCTTTAATCAGAGTATCCTCCTCCCCCTTCAATCTGAAGAGCTCAAGATAGTAATCTATATTCTTGCGGGTCTTATCTCTATCGAGGCTATAAATCTCTGTAATGAAACCCAAAAATTCCCCACAGGTAAGGTTCTCATAAAGAAAGGGGAAATCAGGGATATACCCTATTATCCTTTTAATCTGGGAGTCGAATATGGAAAAATCTTTGCCTGCAATGATAATTTTGCCCTGAGTGGGCTTAATCAAGCCTGCAAACATCTTAATGGTCGTAGTCTTACCTGCACCATTGGGACCGAGGAAACAGAAAAATTCCCCCTTCTCTACTTTAAGATTCAAATCTTTCACTGCCCAATGCGGTCCAAAACGTTTACCCAGATTATAAGACTCAATCATAGCCCTGATTTAATACTTTTATCCTTACCCTCCCCAAAAATTTAAGAATTTGATTTTGTTTTCTGAAATCTTGGACAGCAAGCCTTATGTGGCTTGCGTCTGCAGGAAACTGATTTAATGTGGGGTCAACATCTACCCATCTTCCCAAAAATACTGAAGGCCAGGCATGGTAGAAGAATCTTCCGTTATGATAGACTAATCCCAAATTCACATAACAGGGTATATTTAAACTTCTTGCCAGGCCACAGTAGAGAACACTGTGCTCGTTGCAATCACCACAGAGAGCTTCTAAAACATCTAAGGTGCGGGGCAGAGAAAATGTAGGGATTTTTTTCACCTTTTTGAATACCCATTCATTTAAAGATTTTGCCCGAGAGATGCTATCTTCCAGACCTTGAACAATCCTGAAACTGCATTGCTTTATGCGAGGGTCTTTGCATTGGATAAAAAAATCCTCACCTAAATAAAGAGACAATCCTGGAGGAACATTTTTGGGAGGTTTTAAATCTTTAATGCTTAAGGCTCTCCTTTCTATAATGAGTGAATCTCCCTTCAAGTTGGTTTTCTGCACAGAGCAATTTAGACTTTTGATATCTATAGAATGGGGCTCCAAACCCTCCAAGGCGATTTTTAGATGTTTAATTCCTGGCCTTAGGGGTTTGTCGGGTTTAATGCTAAAATGCAGGGCTATATCCTGAGATACAATCCTGCCTTTAAGTCTCTTAAATATCTGAGAAGGTTCTTCTCTTAAAAATACGAAATTAAGGAATTGCTCTTTAAATATTCTTCCCTTATTGTCCATCCAGACCCATATTTTAAGACCCTCCCAATCTATAAGAATCTTGGAAAGTTCTAATCTCTTTGTGCCCAAGGATAATTTATCCTTACCTAAATTGCGTAATTTCAAGGTATAAGAATTAAGGTCTAAGGGATTGAAAATCTTCAACTTCAACTCCCTGCCTTTAGGAACAGGACCAAAAAATACCGGAGCGAAGGGATAAATAAAACTTTCGTGCTTAAGGGTTATTTCTCGGGACGATTCCTGATAAGGAGTCTTTATCTTAAGGAAATATCTGCTTTTATTAAGGTTTTTAAGTTGCGCCTCAAGACTGTATTTACCTGAAGAGAGTTTGATGAGAGATTCTCTTAATCTTAGACTTTTATTGAAAATGGCACGAGCCTCTGCGGATATATGTTCGGACCTTCCCAGAACGGGTAATGTTAGAGAAAGACGGTTGTAGAGAGAATAA
>CAYNIO010000093.1:0-4753 GCA_964397495.1 uncultured Planctomycetia bacterium | reverse complement strand
GTTTGTCTTTAGAAACTAAGAAATTTAATATCTGTTTAATGGCAGGATAAATCTTTCCTAAAAGGGGTATCCTTGCAATAAGATTTTCCAAAAACTTTATAATCCTTCCCTTAAAAAGGAGGCCTAAAAATCCCAGAAAGAGAATGATAACTGCTGATAAAACTATGCCTATCCCGGGAAAATACAAAGAAAAATGCTGCCTCAAAATATTATTTATGTATTTCCCCAGGAAAGAATCGGCAAATTGAAACAGGGCAACTATTATATATATACTGAGCACCAAAGGCACCAGCACCAGAAACCCTGCCAGGAATACCCTTCTTAAGAAATTCATTTCTTGAATATTTTACCCAGACTTAAAACCAAGATTATTTTAAGTGCGTCCGGCAAAATAAAAGGAAAAGCCCCTATCTGCAGAGCACCGAGGATGCGATGGCCGTACCCAACAACTAACCAAGATATGCCACAAACATAAATAATAAGGTTGCAAATCGCCAATATGAAGAATTTACCCCTCAAAGAACGATGATAATTTAGAAGCAGCCCCCCAAAAATAGAGGCGACGACAAAACCAGCAATATATCCGCCTGTAGGAGAAAGAAAGTAAAGAAAACCCCCTCCAAAGGAGAAAAAGGGAAACCCTATTCCCCCCAATAACACATACAGGCCTGCCGAAAAAAAAGCCTTCTCTCCAAGAAAAAAGATAGCCAGAAATAAACTCAATGTCTGCAAGGTAATGGGAACAGGACTAAAAAATAAAGGCACCCTTATCTTCGCGCCTAAGGCAATAATAAAACAAAAGAAAAATACCTTGCATAGGGTCTTTGCACCTGTAGCAACCCTAAAAGTGTAAGTCTTCTCCATATTACCTCCTCTTTAGTGCCAAGGGTAAAACACATAAAATAAGAGAGAAAGTGCTCCCAAGCCTATAAGTCCCCAGTTTAACTCCTTGAATCTACCGCTAATAATCTTCATAAGAGGGTATACTATAAATCCTGCAGTTATACCTATACCCATATTATAAGTGAAACTTATCAATATTACCACCAGAATTGCAGGTAAAAACTCTGTAGGTTGAGAAAAATCTATTCTCTTCATAGACTCCAGCATAAATACCCCTACCAACACAAGGACTGGACCATAAGCATAAGGGGGAATAACTGTAAAAAAAGGCCACAAGAAAAGGCTTAGAAAAAATAAGGCTGCCACCACTACGCTGCTTAGACCAGAACGCGCCCCTTCTTCTATGCCTGAGGCAGATTCAATGTAAGCACCTGTAGTAGTTGTCCCTAAGATTGCTCCTGCACAGGTAGAGACCGCATCGCAAAGCATGGGCTTTTCAATTTCAGGGAGATTACCGTCTCTGTCGAGCATCTTAGCCCTTGAAGCCACGCCAATCAACGTGCCTAAAGTATCTACAAAATCCATAATAAACAAACTTAAAATTACCGAAAAGAACCCCCATCTTAAGGCAGAGACCACATCCAACTTCATAAATGTCTCAGATATACTGTGTGGCGTCTCTATAATCCTTGCAGGAAACCTTATAAATCCCAAAAGGCCTGCGAGGAGCGTACATAATGTCATCCCTATCAGGAATGCCCCTTTAATCTTCCGACTCAGAAGAAATCCCATAAGGATTAAAGTTAAAATGCCCAAGAGGACCTGAGGGGAATGAAAATCACCGGGTCTCAAAGGAGAACCCCCTTTCAAACCCACCTCTACCAATCCCATCTGTTTAAGACCTATAAAACAAAGAAACAATCCTAGACCTGAAGTAAAAGCATACTTTAAAGAATTAGGGATACAACGGGCAAACCAAGGTCTCAACCTTAATACCGTAAGAAGAACGAACAATACCCCTCCTATAAATACGGCGCCTAAAGCTGTTTGCCAACTGTATCCTAAAAGTCCACAGACAGTATAGGCGACGAAAGCATTCTCGCCCATATAGGGAGCGATAGCAAAAGGCCTTTTGGCATAAATACCCATAAGGAACGTCCCTATAAAAGCAGAAAGGCAGGTGGCAGTAATACTTGCTCCCCGCGGTATGCCGCAAGCCTCCAAGACTGCAGGATTAACCACAATAATATAAGCCATGGTGAAAAAAGTAGTCAACCCCCCTAGAAACTCTGTGCGTATATCTGTATTCAACTCTGAAAGTTTAAAATACCTGAACAAAAAACTTCTCACTCTAATAAGCATAAAAAGCCTCCTGTAATCAGAGGGACGCTTATATTATCATCTAAAAAGGGTGGCGTAAATAATTCTGTTAGGGTTGATATTACCCCACCCAGAACAACAAACCCTAACCCTACGCCTATTATATTCTTTAGAAACAGACCGGAAATTAGAGAGGACAGAAAGAAGGAAAAACTGCCCAATAAAGACCTGCCAAAAACAAAAGGCCTACCCCATCTTCTTCCTACCAAGGCAGAGAAAACATCCCCTACGATAGAATAAACCACCACAGTCAATGCCACCGCCTTGGGGAAAATTAAGAAACATAAGAATATCACCCCCAAAAATATAGTGGTGGAACTTAGACTCTTCTTCTCTCTATCTTTAAAGATGGGCAAGAACAGGCGCGAAAGAACTTGCGAAAATCTGGAGGAATAAAGTCTGCCTATGTCCAAGAGGGTAAAGCCCAGAAAAAATAACCCCACAATCCCAAGGGAAAGGAATTTACCTCCGAGGAGATAAATGACAACAAATGCTAAGGCGCATAGCCTCCAGCCCTTGCGTAAAAAAAGATTCATTAAGAAGCAACTTCTTCTAGACTCTTAATCTCTTGCAGTCTCTTTTCTTTCCACTCCTTCCAATCTTGGAGGGAAAGTCTCTGATGCTGGTGAGCATACTCATCTATATAATCTTTTATAGGGGGTTTAAATATCTGGTCCGCACCCTCATGCGTAGGATGGGCCCCGCTTATCTGGACAGCCCTCCTCAATATCCAAGGATTGTCAATAATAGCGCAAGGTGCAAAGAGATTGGAGGTATAAGGAATCCTTTTGCGAATATACTCAAAGAAAGGAGACCTCAAGGCCTCAACCAAGGGTTTCTCTTTGATATTATCTACTGCAAAGTGTATAAAAGCGCAGGGCTCAATATCCCCTTTATGATTTATATGCAGATACCTTCTTCCTGCAGCAATACAGCCCCCCACATAAGGACCGTCGTTCCAAAAATCACCAATAAATATGGGACGAGTACCCCTTACTGACTCTACAAATTGACGCAGTCTGCGGCGCTGGTGGGGAGTAGGGCAAAAGTTTGTATCAGGGTCTTTACCTATAGGAATAAACTGAAAATACCATACAATATACACCCCTTTCTCTAAAAGCCTGTCTATAAACTCTTCGGATGTAACGATATCGTGGTTGAAGCGGGTATGAGTGACTGATGCTCCGAATAATACCCCCTCTTCTTTCAAATAGTCCATAGCCTGCATTATCTTTTTGTATACCCCTTTGCCACGGCGGTAGTCTGTCTCCTTTTCGTATCCCTCAACGCTTATAATGGGGGCTACGTTTCCCAACTTGCACAGCCTGCGGGCAGTATCCCTATCTATAAGGGTACCATTGGTATAGACCTGAAAATAAACATCGTTGTGCTTCTGGTAAAGTTCCCACATCTTATCATAGAGAAACATTTCTCCACCCTGAGTGACTATGAAATGCATACCCATCTCATCTTTAGCCTCGCTTATAATCCTGTCTAAAACCTCTATGGGCATATCCGAATCTTTAGAATACTTGCGTGTAGAACACCCCAGACAATTAAGGTTACACCTCATGGTAGGGGAGACAACCATAAACCAGGGAGGCTCAAAGCCGTATTTGGCCTTAAACTCCTTAGATTTGTCCACCCCTTTAAACATAGCATTGACAAAAAGGCACTCCACCAGTTTATTTAAACAATGAGGATGCAGTCCGGTAATAACTCTCTTTGCCAACTTTAAAGAGGGATGGTCTTGCTCAAAGTAAGCCCGCGAAAGCCTTATGGCTTTAAAAACCACAGGGTCGTCTTTGGTAAGAACTTTTTCTGCCAGGTAGGTAAGGCGGATGAGATTCTCTTTGCTAAAATGGGGAACGAGGTGAAATATTTTCCTTATAGCGTACTGGGCAACCAGCCTCTTCACCTTCTGCACCATATTCTCACCCCCTTATTAAAGAACTCTGTATCTGGGTCTCTTGGGATATAAAAACCTTCTTATTTTAAATTGTCTCAGCTTCTTCTTGAGGACTTTTAAATTATTATCGACGATACTCCTTCCTTTGTCAACTATCTTCTGGAAGGAGGAAAAATCTGTCCAATGTATGTCCTCGAACTCCAAGAAGAACACAAAATCTGCATATTTTAAGGACTCCTCTAAAAGAACCCTTTCCCTTATAAGGTCGCTATAAAACATCACCTCAAGCATATTTTTAAAATCTCTCTTTACTAAAGCGCCTTTACTAACAAAACCTATAAGAAAATCGCAATTTTCCCTTATCTCTTGCAGGGGGCAGGGGCGCACCACTCCTCCATCTACCAGAATATGCTCTCCCCATCTAAATGGAGGAAAAAATCCTGGAAGGGCAGTGGAAGAAAGAAGGGCAGGCAAAATCTCTCCCTCATCCATAACCCAAGGTTTCCTAGAGATGAGGTCCGTACTCACAATCTTCAAAGGAATCTGCAAATCCTCAAATCTCAAGCCTCCAAATATCTGGGTAAAAATCTCTATAAAGGGGCGGGGGTCAACCAAAAATCT
>CAYNIO010000092.1:0-4809 GCA_964397495.1 uncultured Planctomycetia bacterium | reverse complement strand
AGTGGATTTATCCATCATAATGAGTTTAACACCTGCCCTCTCCTAAAACAAGTCTCTTAATTTGACAAAAAGGTTGGACTTTAATGTCAAATTAAGAGTCGGGGCGACCCGATTTGAACGGGTGACCTCTGCGTCCCGAACGCAGCGCTCTAGCCAAACTGAGCCACGCCCCGTTTATTTCTATCACGCAAACTGTACAAAATGACCGTGTCTATTTGTTTAGTTTGTGTCCGAGAATACTCTGCAAGCCCTTAAGGAGGTAATCGAATTCTACATTCAGAAAATCTCCTGTCCTCTTTACTCTCAGATTAGTATTATCTAAGGTAAAGGGTATTATCTCTACTGTAAATTCTCTCTTATTCAAATCTGCTACTGTAAGGCTTATGCCATCAAGGCAAATAGAGGCCCGAGGGAAGACCAGCATTTTAAATTCCTCTGGAAGAGAAAGAACAAACCTCGAAGTCTTTGAACCCTTAATTATCCTCCTAATCTTTAAGACCCTGTCCACATGCCCAGTAACTATATGCCCAGAAATCATATCTCCTGCCTTTAAGGGAGGCTCAAGATTTACCAGGTCATTGTTCCTTAGAAACTTCAGGTCAGTATTCTTAAGAGTATGTTCTACAACGCCGAATTCCAGTGTTCCTCTGCTTTTGGAAGTTAGGGTAAGACATACCCCGTTTATACAGACGCTATCTCCAGAAGAAACCTTATCGTAAATCTTCTCAGAGGTTATCCTTAATACCGTATAGCCTGCTTTGGGAATCTTCCCATAGACGGTTCCTGTCTCTTGAACTATGCCGGTAAACATCCTGGATGTAGTTTAACATTTACAAACGAAAGGGTCAATATTATAATACTTGAAAAAGGAGGTGAAGGATGAAGAAAAGTGTAGCGATAACTTTGTTCCTTGCGGGGACCATAGTGGGATCTATACTCACCCTTAATCTTAAAGCTCAGCAACAAGATGACACCTCTTATCTATTGGGCCAAATCAACGATAAAATCGACAAAGTTCTATCCAATCAGGACAGAATTCTTACAGAGATACACAGGGTTTTAGTAAGGGTACATTGAGGTCTATTTAGAAACTTCTGAAAATCTCTCCTGCGTATAGAATAAAAAAGATGCGAAGGGCAGTTGCAGTCGCTTGAGCCAAATTTTTCTCTTGCCACCCTAAACCCCTCCCTAACGAGAGCGTGGGCAAGGGAACACTCCCTGTATCTAAAGACATAAATCTCTCTTATCTTGCACAACTTTGAGGAGGTCAAGAAGTCTATATGCCAGAATAGCCTTTTCTTCCTGCGCATATGCCTTAGGATACGGGAATTAACGGTCCTTAAAGGGGATGAGCCCACATAAATATAATAACCTCTTTTAAAATTTACCTTGCCTAACCTCTTCACCTCGCAGAAAAAACTTTTTCTTACCCGCATAAATAAAACATAGGAAACCTTATCCTTAAGGCTCATGTTGAGAATTTAAGGCGCAGATAAAAGAAAATACCCACAAAAATAAAGGGAAGAGAAACTAACTGAAAAATGGAAAAAGGCCCTATGAAGGGCCTGGGGTCTGCCCTTAAAAATTCGATAAAAAATCTAAAGCCAGGATACAAAATAAGGTAGTAAGAGAAAACTTGCCCCTTAAACCTTCTCCTTTTGTAGAAAGAGAGCAGAAACAAAAACAGCAAAAACAAAAAGAGCGACGAGATAATCTGGGTGGGGATTATCTTTTGGTGGGGAAAGTAAAAACCAGCAGGAGAATTAAGAGGAAACTCCACACCCCACCATCCTTGAGTAGGTCTACCAAAGCAGCAACCGTGCAGAAAACAGCCAATCCTCCCCAGACTATGACCTATGGACAAACCCACTGCTCCTGTGTCCAAAACTTCAAGAGAATCTAACCCCCTCATTCGGCAATATAAAAACATCCCCAAAATCCCTCCTATCAACCCTCCATAGAAGACAAACCCCGAACGCGAAAATACAAACACCCAGGGGTCTTCTAAAAAATCTTTAAAATTGATGGAGATATATAAAATGCGCGAGAAAATAAAACCTCCCAACAAGGAGGATAAAAATATGTTCTCTATAGTCTTTACCTTCAAGCCCTTGCCTCCAAGAAGAGCCCTGAATACAAAGTAAGAAATTAAAACCCCCAAAAATACAAACAGGCCGTAAGAATATATCTTAAGAGGTCCTATATGGAGAAGGATATCCCTCATAGATAATCTGTGTCCAAGATTATAGTTACTGGTCCCCAGTTCTCCAGAACCACATTCATCCTCTCACCAAATATTCCCCGTTCGACCCTTACTCCCTGATTTTCTAACAGCTTACAAAAGGTATCATAGAGTTCGTGAGCCTTAAGAGGGGTTTCTGCCTCTTCAAAAGAAGGCCTTCTTCCTTTCCTTATATCAGCGTAAAGGGTGAATTGGGAAACGCAAAGAACCTCTCCCTCTACATCCCTAAGGGATAGATTAAACTTTCCCTGGACATCCTCAAATATCCTCAGATTAACTATCTTTGATGAAGCCTTTAACAAGGAATCTTGGCCTTCTCCTTTTTTAAATCCCACAAACACCAGAAGCCCCTTCTGTATCTGAGACACCAAAGAATCTCTCACAAAAACTTGGGCTTTATTTACCCTCTGGATTATTGCCCGCATCTCTCCTGCTAAATACACAGCCACAATAATTCTGGCGGTAAAGCCCCCATTTTTTGGCAGACTCCATAGTCTTCTTGAAACCATCCTGCTTCTTAAAATCTTCCTCCCAGAAGGCATCTCTTCCTAAAAGTCTGCCCAACTCATTTATAACCCTGCTGTTTTTGTAAGGACTAATAGTTAAAGTGGTGGTAAAGTAAGACAAGTTTCTTTGTCTCATTTCTTTATAGGTGCGTTCAAGGCGCATCTTAAAACAAAGTGCACACCTCTTACCTCCTTCTCTCTCTTTTTCCAAACCTTCAATCAAAGAAAACCACTCCTGAGGTTCGTACTCTGCCTCAAGAAGCGGGAAACCCAACCTCTGGGAAACCTCACGCGCGACCTTAAGACGCCTCACATACTCCTGGGGAGGGTGAATGTTGGGATTATAGAAAAATCCCAGAATATCAAAACCCTCAGACCTAAGTTTCAACACGCTGTGAATACTGCATATTCCACAACATATGTGAAGCAAAATCTTTTTACCCTCCATAGAGTCTTCCCTGAAATTTTGCCTGCCTCTTCAAAGAATCTTCAATACAAGAAAGAACCTTTGCCTTATCCAGAATCCACAATGGCGCAACCAAGAACTTAGAAGGACAATCTGCACTTATCCTCTGAATTACAGTCTGGGGCCAAAGATACTCCAAAAAATCTACTACTATATTTATATACTCTTGCAGTGTCAAAGGTCTGTATTTTCCCTCTAAGTAGAGATTTTCCATCTGGGTACCTTTTATTATGTGCAAAGGATGAATCTTTATCCCCTCAAGCCTAAGTCTTGCTATCTCTTGGGCAGTCTTTAACATCGTATCCTTATCTTCTCCGGGCAATCCAATTATCACATGGGCGCATATTTTAATCTCTGGGCACTTACGGGTAAGTTCTACCGCCCTCAAGAAATCCTGATAGGTGTGGCCTCGGTTTATAAAGTTAAGGGTCTGATTATGAATACTCTGCAGGCCATATTCCAACCACACCTCATATTGAGAGGCGAACTCCTCCAAAAGGTCAAGAACCTTATTATCTACACAGTCAGGCCGGGTGCCAATGGCTATACCCACCACATCTTTGAATTTGCGCACTACCCCATACTTCTCCTTTAATTCCTGCAAAGGTGCATAGGTGTTGGTGTAAGTCTGAAAATAGACGATGAACTTCTCAAATCCTTTCCTCTTAGCCCTCTCTATGCCCCGACCCACCTGCTCTTCAAGAGAAAGTCCCTCTCCTAAAAAGGGGGCAAAAGCCCGATTATCACAATAGATGCACCCCCGGGAAGAAATCTTTCCGTCCCGGTTAGGGCAACTAAAACCTGCATCTACATTTATCTTCTTTACCTTACAATTGAATCTTTCCCGCAAGTAGTGGGAAAATCTGTAATAAAGTTTATTTGTAGATGCAAATTCTTTAAGTTTCACCTGTTTAGAAAATCTTTCAAGTCCAGGGGTATCCCTAAAATCTTCTTTATATTGGCTATCCTCTGGGGAATATAAGGATGAGTGCGAAAATAACTTATCTGTGAGGGAGGTTTCTTCTTGAAATAATCCTCCAATCTCTCCAGGAATTCTATGGAGGCTCTAGGATTAAAACCTGCCTCTTCTGCATATTTTACACCTAAACTATCAGCAAGAAACTCATCCTCTTGAGAATATTCAGTAAAAATACTAACTAAGGCAAGTTCCAGACCCCGACTGAATCTGGCAGAATTCGCTCCCAGAGAAGCAAGAAGCAGAAATTGACTGCCTAAAGCACCTTGAAGTTTTTTGACAGGATGCTTGGCGGTATTATGGCCTATCTCGTGGGCAATCACATAGGCTAGTTCATCATCACTCTCCACAAAATCCAAAAGGCCTTTGAATACATATATATAGCCTCCAGGCAAAGTAAAAGCATTAACATCATCCTTATTTAAAATTTCAACATGGTAAACTAAATCTCTCCTCTCCTGTACTGCAGTCAATCTCTCTAAAATCCTATGGACCCTTTCCTCTCGGCGGGGGTCTTTCAAAACATTGAATTCTTACTCCACCTTGCGGGAAAGATTCCTGCCAATGGAAGATTCTTTCTGCGAGTTGATGAATATAAGTTCTTTCCTGCCCGTTATAG
>CAYNIO010000091.1:0-4813 GCA_964397495.1 uncultured Planctomycetia bacterium | reverse complement strand
CTAAAGATATCATTTTAAAATAATTATATCATATGCTAGAGAGAAGTGTAAGGTTTTTAAAGGGCGTGGGTGAAAAGAGGGCCAGGGCCTTGGAGAAGGCGGGAATTTACACCCTCAAGGACCTTTTAGATTATTTCCCCTCAAAATACCAGGACAGAAGGAATCTTAAGTCTATAAGAGACTTAAAGGAAGGCCAAACTTGCTTATTGAGGGCAAAAGTCTTGAGTTTTGAAAGGAGACGCCTGAGGAGACTGATTATATTTCAGGCTTTAATTCAAGACGAGACAGGCTCCATTGTAGGGGTGTGGTTTGGGAATAGGCATCTTGAAAGGATAATTAAAAAAGGCAAATTCTATTATTTTTATGGAAAAGTAGAAAGATTTAAGGGGAGACTCCAGATTATTAACCCTGAGTTTGAGGAGGACCTTGAAGATAAGGGCGCCCCAGTTTTGAAATTGGCGCCTGTTTATAGACTGCCTCTATCTTTGAGCCAGCGCAAGATGAGAGAGTGGGTTTTGTATATCTTGGATAATTACAGTATTTTTCTTGAAGAGTTTCTTTCTTTTAATATAAGGAGAGAGGCCGGCCTCGAAAACATCGTTTCTTCTTACAGAAACATTCACTTTCCCCGGGATTGGCAGGCTCTGGAGAGGGCTCAGAAGAGGTTCATATTTGAAGAATTTTTCCTTATGCAGGTTCTTGTTTTTTTAAGAAGGGCAAAATTCCGCAATTTGGCTGGGAAGAGGTTTGTTCATACTGAGGGCATAAAAGAATCCCTGGAAGATTTCTTTAAAATTAAATTGACTTCCTCCCAGGAGAAGGTCCTTGCAGAGATTATTGAAGATACCTCTTGTGGAAGGTTATTAAGGCGCCTTCTTCAAGGAGAGGTGGGGAGTGGCAAGACTATGGTTGCTACAGGGGCAATGCTTCTGTGTTGCCAGAACAATTATCAGTCTGCCTTTATGGTGCCCACAGAAATTCTTGCCTGGCAGCATTATGCGAAACTTAAAGATTTCTTTAGTTCAAAGGGTTTCAAGATGGAGCTTTTTACCTCAAGCACCTTGCGTAAAAGTTCTCAGAAGCTTAGAGACGGTCTGTTATCGGGTAAAATCCATATTGCTGTAGGAACACATTCACTTTTAGACGAGAGTTTAAAGTTTAAAAATTTAGGGTTGGTAGTAATAGACGAACAGCACCGTTTTGGAGTGATGCAAAGATTATCCCTTCTTGAGAAGGGGGGGTATCCTCATACATTGGTGATGACCGCCACTCCCATTCCCCGCACCCTCTCCATGACCCTCTATGGAGACTTAGACACAAGTTTTCTCAAAGAATTGCCTGGAGGCTTCAAGAGAGCCAGGACCTTCCTCTTTTATAAGGGCCAGGACAAAGAAATATTTTCACAGGTTAAAAGGATGTTGGAAGGCGGTTCACAGATATATTTTGTTTTCCCGCTTATAGAGGATTCAGAGGCTCTGGATTTACAATCTGCGACTGAAGAATTTTCTAAGATAAAAGATGTGTTTGCAAAATACAAGGTAGAACTTCTCCACGGTAGAGTTCCTTCTGGGCAGGCTCAAAGAATTTTAGAAGACTTTAGAAATCAGAAAATTCATATTTTGGTGTGCACCCAGGTAGTGGAGGTGGGCGTGGATGTTAAAAATGCCCGCTGTATGGTGATTAATGATGCCCACAGGTTCGGCCTATCACAACTTCATCAGTTGAGAGGGAGAATCCAGCGTTCTCCTCAAGAGAGTTTATGTATGGTAGTCTGCCCCCGTAATATTCCTGAGTTGGCCCGCAGAAGGATAAAGGCCTTTGTAGATTTTAACGATGGCTTTCTCCTTTCAGAGCAGGATCTCAAAATCAGAGGACCAGGAGATTTTTTGGGAACCCGGCAGCACGGTCTGCCGCAGTTTAAGGTGGCGCAGCCTTTAAGGGACCTTAAAGTCCTCAAACGGGCCAGGGAGCTTGCTTATGGGACTGTAAAGAGCGACCCGAAGTTGGAGTTAAAACACAATTTACTTTTACGCAAGGAAATTGAAAAGAGGTATAAAGGGTGCGCGTGGTTTCAGGTAGATTGAAAGGATTTAATGTAGATGTTCCAGGAGGAATAAGGCCTACCACCTCAAGGGTGCGCAAGTCCATATTCTCCCTATTAAAGGAGGAGGTTGAAGGCAAAAGGGTGCTAGATATTTTTTCCGGCTCAGGAATTTTAGGGGTAGAGGCTTTGTCTTTAGGCAGTAAATCTTGCGATTTTGTAGATTTAAAGAAAAGTTGTTGTATGTTTATAAAAAAGAGTTTATCTTCCTTAGGCTTAAGGGATAAGGGCAATGTGTTTTGCAAGGATGCCTTCTCGTTTATAAAACGCGCCTGTATTAAAGGATTTAGGTACGACATTATATTTGCAGACCCTCCTTATTTTAAAGATTACGCCCTCAAGACCTTGAAAAGCTTGCAGGACTGTGATATATTAAGCCCTCAAGGATTTTTGGTATTGCAGGTATTTTTAAAAGATAGAATTGTTCTGGAGAGTGCTAATTTAGAACTGGTTCTAAAAAAGAGATACGGCCAAGATTTGCTCCTCTTTTTCAAGCATGTCTAAAATCGCTTTATATCCAGGGACGTTCGACCCTATAACCTGCGGGCATATAGATTTAATAGATAGAGCCCTTAAGATTTTCGACAAGGTAATTGTAGGGGTTTCTTTCCATACTTCCAAAAAGCCTCTGCTTTCGTTTTCTCAGAGGCTGTCCTTGACAAAGAGGGTCCTTAAAGACAGGGAAAGAGTGGAGGTCAAGGGATTTAAGGGTTTGGTAGTAGATTTTGCTCGAGAGGCAGGGGCAAGGGTAATTATCAGGGGTTTAAGGATGGTTTCTGATTTTGAGTATGAGTTCCAGATGGCTCTGACTAATCGCAAGATTGCCCCTGATATCGAAATAATATTTCTTATGCCCCAAGAGAAATATTCCTATACTTCATCCACCCTTATAAAGGAAATATTCAAACTGGGGGCTAAAGTTGATTGTTTTCTTCCTACGCCGGTTATAAAGGTCCTCAAGAAAAAACTAAAGCCATGAAAGTAAACGCTGCAAATATTCCTAAAGAGGGTTTACATCTAGAGGAATGCCAAGATAGTTCTTCTTGGGATCTAAACAGCGAAGACATCTCCTACAAGGGTACCATAATCCTTAACGCAGATTTTTTCCGCATAGGAAATGCTGTCAATGTTCATGTAAGGGTCAGTTCCCACAGGGAGGTAAGGTGTAGCCGTTGTCTTAAGATTTACAGCCAAGATTTGCTTGAAGAATTTAATTTTCATTATAAAATTAACCCTCTAAATCCTGACATAGAGATAGATGAAGACGTGCGCCAGGAGATGATACTGAATTTTCCTCTAAAGCCTTTATGCAAGAGCGATTGCCAAGGGTTATGCCCTCATTGTGGAAAGGATCTCAATGAGGGAAAATGCGGTTGTCATGATTCCCATATAACTTTTTATTACAGGAGAGAGAATTATGGCGCTTCCTAAAAGAAGGCATTCCCATTCCCGTACACGTAAACGCAGAGCCCCTCAGAAGATTTCCCTGCCATCCTTGGTAAAGTGTCCTTCGTGTGGGGCCCTAAAGAGGCCCTACACTGTTTGCGCAGAGTGCGGTTATTATAATGGCAGGCAGGTTTTTGAGGTAGAAAAGAAGAAGAAAAAAAAGAAGAAATAAGATGGGGTTTAGAATTGCTTTAGATGTGATGGGGGGGGATTTTGCGCCCTACAAGATTATAGAAGGCGCCCTCCTTGCCAAAGAAGAATTTGGTGGAGTTTTAGACTTAGTCCTCGTAGGAGAGAAGACGATAATAGAAAAGTATCTTAAAAAATTAGGAAGAAAATTCACTTTTTCCATAGAGGATGCGCCCCAGATTATAAAGATGGATGACCCCCCGGCTGTCAGCGTAAAAAATAAACGTCAATCATCCATCGTAAGAGGGGTAGAGTTAGTTAAGAAAGGGGAGGTTCAGGGTTTTGTGAGCGCAGGGAATACCGGTGCAGTAGTAGCCGCCTCCACAATATTTTTAGGTTTGCTTCCGGGGATTCACAGGCCAGGGATTGCTTTGGTCATCCCCACGCTTAAAGGCAGGTCTCTCCTAATAGATGTAGGAGCAAACATTGACCCTAAGCCCATACACCTTCTTCAGTACGCTATTATGGGAGAGGCTTATTACCGTCTTATTTTAGGGAAAAAGAATGTGAGGGTAGGGTTGCTCAACATCGGCGAAGAGGCAAGTAAAGGCACAGAACTTATGAGAGAAAGTTATAAACTTCTTTCTTCGTTGAACCTTAATTTTCTTGGCAATGTAGAGGCTAAAGATATATTTTCAGGGAAATGCGATGTAATTGTCTGTGATGGATTTGTGGGCAATGTTGCCCTTAAGGTTTCTGAAGGGTTTGCTGAGGTGGCATCCAGATTTCTCAAACAGATATTTAAGAAGGATTACCTTTCGCGTATAGGGTTTCTTTTTATAAAGAGGGCACTTAAGAATTTTTCTCAGATGATAGACTATGCTGAATACGGTGGGGCGCCGCTTTTGGGAGTAGGTGGTGTAGTAATAATATGCCACGGAAGGTCTGATGAGCGCGCTATAAAGAATGCCATAAGGGTGTCCTTAAAAGAGGTAGAGAGAAAACTCAACCAGATTATAGTAGAAACTATAAATGCGTAATGCCGGCATCGTAGGTTTAGGCAAATACCTTCCCCAGAGGAGGCTTACCAATTTTGACCTGGAGAAGATGGTTGATACCTCTGATGAGTGGATAACC
>CAYNIO010000090.1:2590-4818 GCA_964397495.1 uncultured Planctomycetia bacterium | reverse complement strand
TCAGATATGTTGTGTCCACCATGTAAGAGAAGCCCTAACATACATAAAAAATAAGAAGCTACTTCCTTATATAAGAAAGAAAACCTACAATCTCTATAAATCAAAAACAAAGAACGAATTCCTGAATAAATTAAATACCTTCAAAAAAGAATACCAGAATAAAGAGCCTAAATTTTTTAATATCTTACTTAAAAACATAGACAAAACTTTAACTTTTTATAAATACCCGGCTAAAATTCATTCTTTAATAAAAAGCACCAATTTAATAGAAAGATTCTTAAGGGATATAGAACAATTAACCCGATACTGGGCAGGATTTAGAAATGAAAAGGGCGCAAATAGGGTTATTTATCTATTAGTAGAAAGGTTTAACAAAAACAATAACTCTAACTATGGAGGGTATAGCCAGTATGAATTTACACACTTTTCTTGACAGTACCATTCTTCAAAAATATTTGATTTCTTAAATATAGCATAGTAAAATTCTTCTAAAAGGTAGGCGGATGTTGAATATTTTTAATATTGCAATAAGTGGGAGTTGTTTATTCTTACTTATCATTGTTGTCAATCTTACTATAAAGATATTATCTCTTAACAAAAGGCTGCGCTCTCTAAGAAAGGAAATAGATTCCTACAGCCAGAAATTCCAGGAAGAAAAGAACAGGTTTCAGGATGAACTCAATCGCCTTCATTCAGTAATGTTAATCATTACAGAACTGGTAAACGACATAAGTTCGGTAACCCACAAAGAGGATGAAGTTTTAAAGATAATATTTGAGAAAATAGGCGTCCTTTTATATCCCCAAAAATATGCTATACTTAAATTCAATCCTCAGGATAATCTTCTCAAGGTTCTTTATTATGCAGGGTACCACCCCTTGGAGTTTGAGAAAGATAAGATTTATGGTGACGAGACTTCAGGACTTGTGGGTTGGGCAGTAAATACCGGCAGGTTTGTTTCTCTGCAAGAGGCCCAGCGCGACCCCACGCTTCAGTACCTTATAGATAAGACTCCTTTCACTTGCACTTATTGCCAGCCTATAAAAATTAAGGATAGGATAAAAGCAATCCTTTGTATAGACCAGATAGACCCGGGAATCTCAGAGCAGCTGGCTACAAGGATTTTATCCATAATTTCCAGCATTGGTTCGGTGTCTTTAGACAATGTTATCCTCACAGAGGAATTGCGCCAGAGGGCTATAAAGGACGGGTTGACCGGTTTATATAATCACAGTTATTTCCAGCAGCATCTAAAGGGCCTTATGGAGGAGGTAAAAACTCAGAGCAAGTTTTTGTCCTTGGTAATGGTGGATATTGACCATTTCAAAAAATTCAATGATACCTTTGGCCATCAGGCAGGAGACCAGGTTCTTAAGGAAGTGGCCAATCATCTTAATAGCGCAGTAAATGAGGATGCAAAAGATCTGTGTGCAAGATATGGGGGGGAGGAGTTTGCGGTTGTGTTTTTTGGCAAGACTCTGGATGAGACCTTTTATATTGCAGACAACCTGAGGGCACGCATAGCAGAAAAGGATTTCGACATTTTAGGAAACAGGGTAAAAATTACCTTGAGCATGGGGGTGGCAGAGTTTGACTCCCAGAAAAACTCTTCTTTGGAGAGCAGACAGTTAATAAAGAGGGCAGATTCCGCCCTTTATGAGGCAAAATCAGAAGGCAGAAATAGAGTAGTAAAGGCAGAGAAGACAGGGGTTTAATATGAATGTAGAAGAACTTCTGAAGATGACTCAAGAAAGAGGGGCTTCAGACCTTATTCTTACCGCAGGAAGTTCTCCTGTTTTGAAGATAAATGCTAAGTTAATCCCTACCAAATTACCTTCGCTTTCACCTAAGGATGTAGAGGATTTAATCTACGCTATCCTTCCTCAGGAAAATAGAGAAGTTTTTCACAAAAAAAAGGATTTAACATTTGTTTATTTTCTTCCTGGTTGGGCAAGATTTCGTGTAAGTGTATCTATGCAAAGAAGCAGCCTTATGGCCTCTATAAGAAGGATACCCCTTGAACTACCATCCCTTAGAGAGTTGAATTTACCTGAACAGAGCTTGAATATTCTTTCCTCATTTAAGCGGGGGTTGGTGTTAATAACTGGGCCTTCGGGTTCAGGCAAGACCACGACTCTTATTTCACTTTTAGAGATGGTGAACACACAGTATTCTTATCACATTATAACTCTGGAGCAACCCATAGAATATTATTTTCGCCATAAAAA
>CAYNIO010000090.1:1382-2490 GCA_964397495.1 uncultured Planctomycetia bacterium | reverse complement strand
TCAACTTGCTTTCAGCCTTAAGGCCATATTTTCCCAGCAGTTAGTTCCCCTTGCGCATAAAGAAGGTTTGGTGCCTGCTTGGGAATTTTTGATTGTCAATGAGCGTATTTCCCACCTTATAAGAGAAGGCAATATTCACCAGATAGATAATGTAATTGAAACAGGTGTCCGTGAGGGAATGCGGAGTATGGACAGGTCCCTTATAGAACTTTATCAAAGGGGCCTCATTGACAACAAAGAACTTCTTGTACGGGTGAAGTATAAAAACCGTGAGGAATTAAGAAATATTATTTCTCCAGATTCCTTTCCTTCCGGATTTTAAGCCCTTTTTACTTGACATCTAAGCCAGGCTTTTTGTCAGATTAAAGCCAGCAGAGGTGGTGGGATTCTATATTTTTGTGGTATAATTTAGACGATGGGTAGAAAAATAAGAAATATTAAAGGATTCACCCTTTTAGAGTTCTTGGTTGTTATAGGAATCATTTCTCTTATAGCAGGGATGGTTATTCCTATGTTAGGTCATTTTTCTTTTAGAAGGGATGTAGAAATGGCATCTCAAAAATTAAAAGAGGCTTTAAGGCAGACTCAGCAGTTTTCCCGCATAAACAGAGATGGGCACCAATATTATGGCATAGAATTCTACAGCAACCTGGGAGAGAATACGGACCAATATGGATATAAGATATTTCTCTACAAGCGCAAAAATTCTGATGAAGACCCGGTTCCTCCCATAGATTTCAGTTCAACTCCTCCTAAGGATAAAAATGGCAATGAGATAGAGATTTTGTGCATAAAAAGCCCTCAAGAGTCGGATAATCCTGAGTTTCTGGAAGATACTGTTTTCAAAAAGGGCGTATATATTGATAACAACAGTGAAATAAAGCCCGGAGATAGAATAATTTTTAATTATCATGGAACTGCTACGGCGGATGGCCTAAATCTTTTGCCTTCTGATAAGGATGAGATTCTTATTGGCGGTAAAGCAGATACGGGAAGCAAGATTATTATTTTCCCTTTAACAGGATATGTAGTGGTGCAGTCAGCCCAGGCGAGTGGAGAGGGTTCTGGTGGAAGTTCTGGCCCAGGCGGTTCTGTCTGCGGTGACGGC
>CAYNIO010000090.1:0-1282 GCA_964397495.1 uncultured Planctomycetia bacterium | reverse complement strand
ACGGCGTATGCGAGGAGGGAGAAGATCCTTTTACCTGCCCTGAGGATTGTGAGGAAATGCCTCCTGTTCCTTAAAAATGCGAAAGATGTAAATGTCTGAGTATAGCAGTAAAAAATCTTTAACCCTTCTTGAGGTCATAATCTCCTTGGCTATTCTGAGTATAGTTCTTCTCGCTTCCTGGCAACTTTACCAGCAGGCAATAGGGGGTTCTCTTAAGTCTGAGAAGGAGGTTGTGGCTGTAAATTTAGCCCGGGCCCTGATGAATGAGATAGTCTGCAAGAGATTTGCTGAAAAAGGTGCAAGTATAAATTCTTCTTTGGGCCCGGAATCAGGAGAGTCCCGTAATTATATAGATGAGGCGAGTGCTTATGATGATGTAGACGATTATGTTGGGTGGAAGGAAGATTGGCAGAACAGAGACCTTCAGAATGAAAAAGGCGAAATTTTTGATGGGAGGCCAGCTTCCTCAGGAGAGGCTCTTAATCCTAATTATAAACTTTTTAATTTCACCCGCGAGGTCGAAGAGATTAAATGTATAGATGTCGATCATGATGGAACAGATAACGGGGATTTGACAAGGAGCGCAAAAGCAGGAAGCGATACCAACTCCACAGATTTTAAAAGGATTGTGGTTAAGGTTTCCTGCCCGGGCATGCGTGATATAGAACTTGTGGAGATAAGGGCAAACCTCGATTAAATGCTCCGAAAATGTTCGTAACAAAAATGGAGCATAAGGAAGATGGAGAACTTGGGATTCAGAAAAAATAATAAAAGGGCCGTAACCTTACTGGAAATTATAATTGTAATAGGGATTATGACATTGGTGGTAGGAGGGGTATTGCTTACTCTTTACCATACAGGTTCTACTTATCAGGCGGTTAACCGCAAGGATGAATCTACCCAGAAGGCCCATATGGCTGCAGAATACCTTTTAAGAGATATCCAAACCGCCTCCACTATTTATGAGGCAGGTGATACTAATATAAGATTGTATATACCCGATATTGGCTGCGTAAGATATTTTTTAGATGGAACCACCCTTAAAAGGCAACTGTGCGATGGCCAGGCGTATGTGCTGGCAGAGAATGTGGACTATTTTGAACTGAATTATTACAATACTTTAAATAAAGAACTCAGCCCTCAGGAAGTACAGGATGACCCCTCGCAGGTACGCCAGATTGAAATAAACCTAAATACCCATCAGAATGACAGAGAATTCAGGCTCCATACCCTTGCCCTTTTTGAATTCAACCCCAATTTTCCCTGGGCAAAGGCGTATGGG
>CAYNIO010000089.1:1221-4843 GCA_964397495.1 uncultured Planctomycetia bacterium | reverse complement strand
ATTGAGGCAAGGGTCATTCCCTGGATATGCTTTAAGTATGATTTACAGGGTTTCCTCTACTGGTGTGTAGACTGGTGGCCCCAAAATCCCTGGGAGGGCGCTGATACCTATAAGAGGCAAAATGGAAACGGTTTTCTCTATTACCCCTCAAGGAAGCCTACACCATCCCTTAGGGTTAAACTCTTTAGGGAAGGTATGGAGGATTTTGAGTATTTAACCCTTTTAAAGAGATATTATAAGATGACGGCAGACCCTGAGGCACAACGATTATTGAAGGAGGTTTTTCATCTGGTTAAGAATCCTGCCTTTTTTGAAAGAGAATTGCACAGGTATACCCAATTGAAAGCCAAGATTGGTTTATTCCTTGAAAGATGCGCAAGATAGTTAAATTCTCTCTACTATGGTTTTTAATTTCCTGGCCCTTTATCTTGATTATCACCTTAAAACCTGTAGGATTGAAAAATACCCTTAAGAATTTGATATCACCTTTCTTAAAACAGAAAATTTACTCTCAAGACTTGGTGCTCTGTGATTTTTCGAAAGATGAAGATTTATTCAAATTTAGTTTTCCCGGTGCCTTTATGGAATTTAGGGGAGGCAAAGCCTACGTGGTATTTTATGCCTTTGAGAAATCTAAACAGATATATCCTCGCCTCACAGCAGAGAACTACGATACAGGGGTTCTGGGTGTTAAAGACTGGTCCTATTTCAGGTACTTACAGTTTACCTGCAAGAACCAGTTAGACAAGCCCTCTGTTCTATATCTAAAGATAAAAGACCTTGCAGGAAGGTATATAAGCAGGCCTATAACATTTACTTCCAAGGAGGAGAAGCAAATTAAAATAGATATATCCGACCTCCAGGATAAACTCGATATCACCTCTATTATATCTTTGAGTCTTTTCTGTATAAGCCCGCATCAGGACTTGAAGTTTGTTTTAGGCCCGCTTCTTCTAAAAAAAGACCCTCATAGAGAAAGAATTATAGAAAGGCCTTTTATAGAATTGGTTGAAGTCAATTGTTCCAAAGAAGTAAAGAGGGGAGAGAATTTATTGCTCTCTCTATCTTTTAAGAGCAAGAAAAAACTCGATAGTGATTACCCAGTATTTCTTCATATCTTTTACCACAAAGAGAAGAACAAACCATCCTCCAGAAAGAAATACTTTATAAATGCTGACCAGGAACCGCCTGTTCCTACAAGTAAATGGAAGTCCCAGGATATTTATGAAGTGGGGCCTATAGAGATATATATTCCTCCTGAGTTTGTTGCAGGAGAATACTTGGTAGAATCAGGATTGTTCAACCCCTCGACTCACGGTGCCTACTGTAGAAATTGTTCAAATGTGGGGGCCTATAACTACAAGACCAGTTTCGTGAGGTTTAACTACACAGACCCTAAATTGAAAGATTTTATTGTGGCTAGATTTAAGGTAAGGTAAAGAATGTTTAAGATTGCAAAGAGCGATATTTTTGCCTGCTTTGTATTCATAATCATAGGATTAATTTTGGTGGGTAAGGATTTTAACCGAGGAGAGTTTTATCACCCTGATGAAGCCCGCCATGCTATGGATGGAGTATTTATCTACGATTTAATT
The DNA here is from genome assembly GCA_964397495.1 of uncultured Planctomycetia bacterium. Taxonomy (GTDB): domain Bacteria; phylum Omnitrophota; class Gorgyraeia; order Duberdicusellales; family CBEUCJ01; genus CAYNIO01. Next base: position 3,248 of record CAYNIO010000089.1, on the reverse strand, counting down.
AAAGACCATCCTCATCCTTCTAAACTAGTAGATTATGCCGTTCAATATTATGGGAGGTATCCTGCCATAGCCATTGGGCATTATCCGCCATTTTTCGGTATTGTAGAAGCAATATTATTTGGAATATTTGGTATATCTGTATTTTCTGCCAGGCTTGGAGTGTTTTCTTTTCTAATCGTAGGCAGTATCTTCTTGTACAGATTTCTTAGAGAAATGTATTACCCTCAGAAAATAATACCTTTATTCTCAGTCCTTTTTTATATGACTACACCTTTTGTAGTTTATCTTTCAAAGTCAGTAATGTTAGAAGTTCCTACAATGACTATGATAATATTATCTATATACTATTTTCACAGATATTTAGATTCTGGAAGAATATCATACATTTATATTTTTACTTTTTTTTCAGCACTCGCACTCCTTACCAAACAGATTAGCGTATTTATTCTGCCTCTATTTTTTGCATGGTTTTTGCTTTCCAGAAAGTATTATCTTCTCAGAGGTAGCCATCTATGGATAAATATTGGAATCTTCGCAGTTTTTTTATCGATATACGGATTTTTTATATATAGATATAATAGATTCAATTTCCTCCAGGTTTTCGGAAACTATATAAAATTTCCTTCCCGTTGGTCTGCCGAGTCCTGGCTTTATTTTATTAAGATGGTCTTTAAAGTTTATCTTACGCCAGTGCTTTCTATAACTTCTTTGGCAGGTTTAATCTTAGTTCTTTTTAGATTCGAAAAGAGAGAGGCTATATTTATCATATGGTTTTTTGTGTCTTATATATTCTTTTCATACATAGTTCATAAAGAACCACGCATGAATTTTTATTGGATACCTTGTTTTTGCATTTTTTCATCACTATTTATTAGGAAGATATTTAGAAAAAACAATTTTATTGCTGTTTTTGCCTTGTTGGGAATATTTTTATACCAGTTTGTACTTGCCTTTCACACCCAGGTTCCTTTAGTTTCAGGATACAGAAGATGCGCACAGTTTGTTTCTGGTTTGGGTAAAGGAAATATCCTCTTCAACGGCTGGCTCAACGGGAACTTTATATTTTTTGTGAGGCAGAACGATACTTACAAACAGCGGATTATTCTTAGGGCAAGTAAGATGATTTCCGTATTTGCTTCTACCAAGAGCATATACTACAAGGACCTCCTTATCTCTAAGAGGGAGATAAAGAAGATGATTAAAGATTGCGGGGTAAGATATGTAGTTATAGAGAGTAGAATTTGGGAGGATACGCGGGGGTTTAAGGCATTGAGACAATTGCTGTCTGAGGATAGAGAGTTTGTTCTTCTAAGAAGGGTTCCTCTTACAACGACCCATCGCCTCCTTAGGGGTGTAAGTCTTTTAGTATACGAATATAAAGGGTATGAGCCCCCAAAACGAGATTACGTTGATTTAGAAATTTTTCTTGTGGGCAGGAAGATAAGGGTCCCTTTGAGATAAATTTATGGTGCTTGATTTTCACGCCCTTTATTATAAAATTGACCTATGAGGAAGTTTCTTGTAGTGCCGGTATTTATTCTTTTTGCTTCTTGTCTGTGGGCTAAAAGCATTGTAAGGCAAGGTCCTGCCCGCATTGAGTTAATCTCAGTAGATTATCCTAAGGCCGTAGAACAGGGAAGTACTTTTGATTTTTCTCTGGAAATTCGCCCCTTAAAAAATGTATGGGAAAAAGAGACAGTATTTTTTCATCTGTTGAAGCCTGCAGATAATAGTATCATCCTCAACGCTGATTTCTCTCCACCCCTGGCTTCCACGGAGTGGGTTCCAGGCCAGGTAATAAGGATAGGTCCTGTAAAGTTATACATTCCAGATAAACTCCCTCCAGGAGAGTATAAATTACGCACAGGTTTATTTTATGTTAAGGAAGATCCCAAAGAAGGTTTCATATATGTAAGGGAGCCTTACACTAACAAAGAATTGAAAGATTTTGTAGTGGGAACAATCACCGTTAAAGAACGTCCCAAAATACTCCCCAAAAAGGAAGAACTCGTAATTGCAGATTTCAC
>CAYNIO010000089.1:0-1211 GCA_964397495.1 uncultured Planctomycetia bacterium | reverse complement strand
AATAAGAACTTAAAAGATTTCATAGTAGGGACGATTACAGTAAAGAAAAGACCTGCCGTAGTTATTAAGAAAAAAGTTCTTAAATTGGCAGATTTTGCTTCCCTGGTAGATGTAAGAAAATGGACTTTAAGGGGGGCGTATTTTGAAAGGACCGATGAATTTGCCACCAAAGATAACCCTTATGCGGGAAAGATTACTTTTAGAAAGGGGAAATATCTTTCCGCAGTAATTTTAGAGAAATTCTTTAGTTATTCTAATCCTGAATACAAAAGGTGGGATAATTATGACCAGTTGGTATTTAGAATCTGGTCTTCCCCTGACGAAAAAGGAAGCACTTTTCTAAGGAGCCCTGTATGGATGCAGATTAAGGACAAGGCAGGCCACAGATTCCAGTGGTTAATTCCTAAAGATACAGATAAAGGCAAAGAGATAAAGATTAATCTCTTTAAAGTGGCCCAAACCATAGATACTTCAGACGTTGTCAATTTTGAATTCTTTTATGGAGGTACCCCCAAGGATGATGAAATAGTTTACGTCGATGATATAAAATTGGTAAATTTAGGCCTCGAGCGTTCCCACGAGCCCTTTGTAATATTTAAAGGTATAAATATTGAACCAAAAAAAGTTAGTCCAGACCAAGATATTGTGTTGGAAGCAAAGTTTTCTATAACCAGGAAATTCTTAAGAGATGAGACTTTGTATATCCATATTTATCGCAAGAAAGACTACAAAGGCTTCATAAATGCGGATACCGCCCCTCCTATACCTACCACTGAATGGGAGCCAGGCAAAGATTACACCGTAGGTCCTATAAAGGTTTACATCCCTGAAGAAACCCTTCCGGGAATATATAATGTAGAGATGGGTTTCTTTTATCAGGCAGCAACCTCGCCTTCCTCGCCCTATCTAAAATGTTATCCTTCAAAAGGCGGGGTATGGCGCGTTGAGCAACCTCATTATCCTTACGACTATTTTAAAGAGCCTTATGTAAATTATACGGAATACGGCGACTGGGTTGTGGGAGAATTCGAGGTGTTAAAGAAGTGAGAGATAATGGTTTAAAAGACTACGAAGGAGAAATAATCGAAATTAGTAAAGTCAAGCCTGCCGGTCCCCAGAGAATAAAAATCAAGATAAAGGAAAGAGTTTCTTTGAGGCGAAGGGCTAGAAAGAGAATTTTTATTGTTAAGGCAGTATTTTTGATAATAATG
>CAYNIO010000088.1:0-4863 GCA_964397495.1 uncultured Planctomycetia bacterium | reverse complement strand
CAGACTCTCCTGGGGTACCACAACCGTAGCCTTCTTGTTTTCTCTATCCAATATTATCTGGCTAATAGTAGCAGGCTGAAGTGCCTGAGCAATGAATTCTTTAATATCATCGGAGTACCTTATTACATCCACGCGTTCTCCCCTTAATTCCTGGACGATATTTTTAATACGTGTGCCCTTCATACCCACACAGGCACCCACAGAATCTACCTTGTCATCCTTAGACCAGACCGCAATCTTGGTGCGTTCTCCTGGCTCACGGGCTACAGCCTTTACTTCTACAATCCCCTCGTAAATCTCAGGAACCTCAAGCTCCAGAAGTTTCTTTACAAAATTAGTGCTGGTGCGTGAAAGTACTATCTTTGCTCCGCGCGCCTCCTTGCTCACTTCAAGAAGCAAAGCCCTCACCCTCTCACCTACTTTAAAAGAATCTAAAGGACTTAAGAACCTGCGGGGCAGTATCCCTTGGGCGCGGCCAAAGAAATCTACAATAATCATATTCCTGTCTATGCGGTAAACCGACCCGCTTATAATTTCGCCTACCTTCTTAGTATATTCGTTAAAGACGGCTTCTTTCTCCGCCTCCCTTATCTTTTGGATAATGACTTGTCTGGCTGTCTGGGCAGCAATCCTGCCGAAATCTTCAGTGGCAATCTCTTTGCCATCAACATAGGCTTTTATCTGGCCTGTATCCCTGTCAATTGCAACTTTAACCTCAGCCTCAGGATTTGTAATACGGGCGATTTTTTTGACCGCCACCACAAGAGCCTGCTCAATCCCTTCCAGGAGAATCTCCCGGTCTACACCCTTTTCCCTCTCCATCTGAGCTAAAATACTCAATAACTCTCCATTCATTTGAACTCCAGTATTTGTTTTGCCCTTAAGACCTTATCAAATTCTATGTAAAGATCGCTTCCCCCTTGAGAAAGCACTAATCCTTCATCTTTGATTTCTAAAATAGTGCCTTCTAAAGTTTTTCCGTCTTCAAGGATTAAAGAAACCTTTCTCCCCGTAATCCTGCGCCAATCCTGAGACTTTTTAAGAGGCCAATCTATTCCAGGGCTGGAGACCTCAAGGATATAAGGGTGGTTTGCGCTCCACTCCCTATCTAAAAATGAAGACAAGGCCTCGTTAAGTTGGGCACATTCATCCATAGTTATTCCACCCCTTGCTCTATCCACATATATCCGCAAGTAATATTTGTCTTCATAACTTGTCCATTTAATTTCAAAAACTACATAACCTTTATCCTCAACAAACTCCTTAATCTTTTCTTTCAAGAAACTATCGAACATCTCCTAAAATCTTCTTAATTTGAGGAACAAAATCCTCTTCTGCCAAGAATATCTTTTCACCTCGAAATCTTAGTTCCGTCTCCAATTTTCCCTCTTTAAGGAAATTTTTTCCTACGATTACCAAAAGAGGACTTCCCAAAAGACAGGCATCCTTCAACCTTTCCCCTGCAGATAAATCTCGGCGGTCGTCAAAAATAACATCTATATTTGCCTCGAGCAAAGAATAATAAAGTTTCTCTGAAGTCTTAAATAGCCTGCCATCTGAAGGGTCAAGGCAAACTATCTCTACTTTAAAAGGCGCTAATTCCTTGGGCCAGATTATCTCTCCGTTTTTGATGCTTGCCTCCAATACCGCCACCAACATCCTTGATACGCCTATACCATAACAGCCCATAACCAAAGGCAACCTCTTTCCCTTATCATCCAAGAAATAGGCCCCTAAAGACTGGGAATATTTATCCCCCAGTTTAAATATGTGGCCCAACTCCAAAACAGTTTTTTCATCCAAAGCAGAATTGCACTGGAGGCACTCCTTAAAATCCTCCCTAAAGGGGAAATACTTCTGGCAGCGTGGGCAGAAAAGAACTTTATCCTCCCCGCTTTCCGAAAGAACCATAAATTCCTGGGAAACATTGCCTCCCATAACGCCAGGATCGGCCTCAAGCACTAAAGTATTTAAAGAACATCTCTTAAATATCCTCTCGTAGGCAGACTTCATATTTTCGTAGTTTCTGTCTAAACCCTGCTGGTCCTTATCAAAACTATAAGCATCCTTCATTATAAATTCGCAACTTCTCACTAAACCAAAACGGGGCCTAATCTCATCCCTGAATTTAGTCTGAATCTGGAAAAGTATTAGAGGAAGTTGCCTGTAAGAACTTATAAAATTTTTTACCAAATCAGTTATTACCTCTTCATGAGTAGGGCCAAGACACAAAATTCTGCCGCGCCTGTCTTTAAACCTTATCATAGTATCTCCCATAAGAGTATCCCTGCCAGATTTTAACCATAATTCCAAGGGCTGCAGAGCAGGAAGCAATACCTCTATGGCTGCGGCATTAAGCATCTCTTCTCTGACGACCCTCTCTATATTCTTAAGGAGCAAGAAGCCTAACGGCAGGTAAGAATAAACTCCGCTTACCAGAGGCTTTACTAAACCCGCTTTAATGCTGAGTTTATGGGAAAGGCTTTGGGTGTCTTTGGGCTCTTCCTTCAGAGTAGGAAAAAAACCTTTACTCCATCTCATAATCAATAACTCCTAAAGAAATCTTCGCCTCTGTCTATACCGTATTTATAAAATTTCTTTAATACCTTGGGGGGAATTCCTGTGCATCTAAATCTTCCCTTAATCCCGCCATCTTTATCTACCTTCTCAAGATCAAAATAAAACAAATCCTGCAGTTCAATTGTATTGTCCCCGCCCACGCCTTGAACTTCAGTAATACGGGTAATCTTGCGTGAACCGTCAGGAAACTGCTCATGCTGGACTATTAAATCCAAGGAGTTGCTCAACAATTTACGCAAAGCCCAGACAGGAATATTTACCCCGCTTAGAATAACCATAAGTTCCAATCGGGTAAGCACCTCCTCAGGAGAAGAGGCATGCACTACTGCCAAAGACCCTAAATGACCGCTGGATATCGCCTGAAGTAAATCCAGAGCCTCCTCCTTTCTTATCTCCCCCAGTATTATGCGGTCTGGCCGCATCCTTAAACTGTTATTGAAAAGGTCTCTTATGGTAATCTCGCCCTTACCCTCCAAACCTGCAGGCCTTGATTCCAAACGCACCACATGTTCCTGGTGCAACCTCAACTCTAACACATCCTCAATAACAATTATCCTCTCTTGAGGGGATATATACTGCGAAAGGATATTGAGGGTTGTAGTCTTGCCTGCACCTGTGGCTCCAGAAAAAACTATATTTACCTTCGCCTTGACGCAATCTACAAGAAAATTAGCCATATTCTCATCGAGGGTGCCTTTACTGACAAGGTCTTCTATGCTTTTCAGTGTTTTTAAAAATTTCCTTATGGTAACCACCGGACCCTGAGGGGCAACCGGGGGAATAACTATGTTAACCCTTGAGCCTCCAGGCAGCGAAAGGTCTACATAAGGGCTGAGTTCGTCTAGCCTCCTGTGGGTTGAATGTAAAAGTTTCTCGATAATGTACCTGAGGTGTTTCTCATCGTCAAATCTTAAATCGGTAAGAATCTTCTTCCCCTCTTTCTCTATGTAAATCTTTCCTGGGCCGTTCACCATTATCTCTGTAATCTCCTCATCTTCCAACAGAGAGGTCAAAGGCCCGAAACCAATAATATCCTCCTCCAACTCCTTAATAAGAACCTCGCGCAAAGAAATCTCCACTTTCATATTTCTGTTGTTTTCCAATTCATCGATAGCCCTGTTAATCAAACTTCTTATCTCTACAGAGTCGTAGGATTTCCCCCGACGGTAAAGATGGCTATAGATATAACCTTTAACTGTCTTTTTTATTTGCGAGGCCTGCATTCCTCCAACTTCCTCTTTAAGATTTTAAAGAAATCTTGTGTGGAAATTCTTTCCTTAATATCTCCCTCTTTAAAAAATGCCACATAATCCTGGGAAAAGGCGAAACCTAAATCAGCGCCTTTGGCTTCTCCTGGGCCGTTGACCTCACAACCCATAACTGCCACCTTCAAGGGAACTATATTGCTTGAAAGTATAATCTTTGCAGAATCTCTAGCCATCTTTAGAAAACCCGACGCTGCCCTTCCACAGGTAGGGCAACTTATTATTTCTGGAAAAAAATACCCCTTTCCCAAAGATTGAAGAATACACTTAGCCAACCTCACCTCGGCAAGAGGGCTATCAGTAAGGGATACCCTCAAAGTGTCGCCTATGCCTTTATATAAAAGAACCCCTATGCCCACACAGGACTTAGCAACCCCCATCAATCCTGGCCCAGCGGCAGTGATCCCTATATGCAAAGGGTAAAAGGGGAAAGTATCCTTTACCTTCTCGTTGAGAATCAAAGTCTCGCAGACATCGTAAGTCTTCGCTGATATCATTATATCAAAAAAACCTTCCTTCTCCAAGATGCCCACTGCTCTCTTCAAAGCCCCCAGCATAACTTCCAACTTATCTCCTCTTCTGCTCCTAACGCCCCCTGCATTCACTCCAACCCTTAAAGAACGCTTCCTCTTCTTAGCCTTGAGGGCTATCTTGACTAAGTCCCTCTCAGAAGTGATATTTAAAGGATTTATCCTCGCGCAATCTACAAACTCTAAAGCCTCAAGGGCAAATTGGGGCTGGAAATGGATATCAGCAATAAGAGGAATGTCTATCTTTTCTCTAAAACAAGACAGAGCCCTAAGGTCGTCTTTATCCTTAACAGCAAATCTTAAAATCTGTGCCCCTTCCTTTATGAGACGCTTCGCCTGTCTAAGAAATGAGGGGGAAGAAGTTTTTGTTTTGGTCATAGCCTCAATAAAGACTTCGCCCCTTCCTATTACAAGATTTCCCCACTTTAAAATTATTTTTTTCATCTCAAAACAAACCTACTTATGTCATTTATGAAAACAAATATCAC
>CAYNIO010000087.1:0-4899 GCA_964397495.1 uncultured Planctomycetia bacterium | reverse complement strand
AAAATTTGAGAGATTTGAGTATAATATCAAGAAGGCCCAAGCCAAAATTATAGAGAATAAACTACCTTCAATATTGGCTCAAAGATTGGAGTGGGGTTGGTGATAAGGATGAAAGAGGACTTAAAAAAAATAAAAAGCCAAATAGAGAAATTGCGCAAAGAGATACGCTATCATGATTGGCGCTATTACGTATTGAATGAACCTGTAATCTCAGATTATGAATACGATAATCTTCTAAAAAGGCTTAAGGGGCTTGAGGAGAGATATCCCCAGTTTATAACCCCTGACTCGCCCACCCAGAGAGTATCTGGAGGTTTAATAGAAGGTTTCCCTGTGGTAGCCCACAGGGAGAGAATGTTCTCTTTAGATAATACTTACTCAGAGGATGAGGTTAGGGAGTGGTTTAGGCGGATAAAGAAATTCCTTCCCTCTGAAGATATAGAGTTTATTGTTGATTTAAAGATAGATGGCGTAAGCTGCAGCTTAACTTATGAGAAGGGTATTCTTATATTGGGGGCTACCCGTGGAGATGGTGAAAGGGGAGAAGACATAACTCTTAACATAAAGACCATAAAAAGTGTCCCTTTAAAACTTATAGGTGAGGATTTTCCTCCTTTTATAGAGGTAAGGGGCGAGGTGTATATGGCCAAGGAGGATTTTAAGAGACTCAATCTTGAGAGGGGAAAAAGGGGAGAACCTCTCTTTGCCAATCCCCGCAATGCTGCCGCAGGCTCCCTTAAATTATTAGACCCCTCTATAGTAGCCAAAAGGAACCTTAAATTCTTAGTCCATTCATTGGGTTTCTTCCAACCCCAGGGGTATTTCGGGTCTCATCTGCAGTTTTTAGAGAAGGCGCGCTCCTGGGGGTTGCCTGTAAATCTTTCTTATAAATTCTGCAGAGATATAGAAGAGGTGATATCCTACTACAAGGAGTGGCTTTCTCGCAGAGACACCTTAGAATTTGAGGCAGATGGGATGGTGGTGAAGGTGAATTCCTTAAGGCAGCAGAAGCAGTTAGGGTATACTTTAAAGAGCCCCCGTTGGGCAATACCCTTTAAGTTTCCTGCGCACCAAGCCACTACCCAGGTTTTAGATATAGAATTTGGGGTAGGAAGAACCGGTGCCCTAACTCCTGTGGCTAAACTTAAACCTGTAGAATGTGGAGGCGTGGTAATATCACGCGCAACCTTGCACAATTTTGACGAGATAAAAAGATTGGGGGTTCGTATAAAAGACTGGGTATTGGTAGAGAGGGCAGGGGAGGTTATTCCTAAGATAGTAAAGGTTATAAAAGATAAAAGGCCTGGCCGCACATACGCTATTAAAGTTCCCTCCAAGTGCCCTGTATGCGGGGGAGAGATTTCCAAGGAAAAAGAGGAAGATGTGGTCTACAGGTGTATGAACCCCAACTGCCCTGCCCAACTTGAGAGGTCCCTTATACATTTTGCTTCCCGTTCTGCTATGGATATCGAAGGCTTGGGAGAGAGTGTGGTCAAAGAACTGGTAGCCAGAAAAATGATTAAAGATTTAGCAGACGTCTACTATCTTAAAAAAACAGATTTCCTTAAGTTGCCGCTTTTCGCCCAGAAGAAGGCTGAAAATCTTTATATGGCTGTGCAGAAATCTAAAGATAGGCTTTTGTCCCGTTTTCTTTACGGCTTGGGGATTAGGCACGTGGGAGAGAAAGCCTCCAGGGTTTTGGCTTCCCGCTTTAAAAGTATAGACAACCTTATGAGGCAGCACCAAAACACTTTGGAAAATATCCCTGAGATAGGCCCGGTTATGGCGGAGAGCATCGTGAGGTTCTTCCATCAGGCTCAGGTAAAAAAATTGATAGAGAAATTTAAAAAAGCAGGTTTGAAGCTGCAGGAAGGACAAATTTCATCTTCGCAGGTCCTTAAGGGCAAAAAGTTTGTCTTTACTGGAGAATTGGAGAGTTTTACCCGTAGTGGGGCTAAAGAGAAGGTTGTGAGCCTGGGGGGGGAGGTTTTGTCTTCTGTATCCAGGAATGTAGATTTTGTGGTGGCGGGGAAGAATCCTGGTTCAAAATTTGCTAAGGCCAAGAGTTTGGGGTTAAGGATTATAAATGAAGAGGAATTCAGAAAAATTATAGGAGAAAAATGAGATTTATAACCTTTCTCGTCTTAATTTCTTTATTTTTTGCTAGTGGGTGTGGTCCTCTGGCTAAAAAATTTGTGCGCAAAAGAAAAAGGAAGAAACCTCAGGCCGTCTATGTCCAGCCCAAGGATTATCCTCTGGCAAATTCTCAGGAACTCTACAAAGATTACTATATTTATGCTCGGGGCTGGATGCAGGAATTGATAGTTTCCCTTAGGGAAAAAAGGAGCGCAAAGAAAATCATTTCCTGTCTTCAAGGGATAGTAGAGAATCTTAGTTATCTGCAGGAATTCTTTAACGAAGGCGCACCTCTCAAGGACTTACTTTTCTCCTACATAGATAAATTTTCTCAGATGCTTTCTAAATTTAGGCGTCATTCAGTATCTACTACCCTCTGGGATAAATATCTTTCTGAAAGCGAAAGGATTCAGCGGGAGTTTGAAAAGAAATTTAGTGCAAGCAAAATATTCGAGTCTTAATGGCCCTGCGCATAGAAGTTTTTATTGTAGGAGATTTTTCTACTAACTGTTATTATCTTAAAACCCCTGCAGGAGGAGTGCTTATAGACCCAGGTTCCTGGGCTGAGAAGTTTATAGAGAGGGTAAAATCTTTGGATTATAAATTCATTCTCCTTACCCACGCCCACATTGACCATATAAAGGGCTTGAAGTTTCTTAAGGAAAAACCAATTTATCTTTTCAAGGAGGAAGAAGAGATTATCCGTAATTCTCAATACAATCTTTCTTTTATGTTGGGAGAAGATTTTTTTATAGATAAAGGGTATCATCTATTAGATGAAGGCAAAGTTAATATTGAAGGCATAATTTTTAAAGTCATACATACCCCCGGTCATACCCCAGGTAGTTGTTGTTTTCTCTTTGAAGACAATTTATTTTCAGGCGATACTCTCTTCTGTCAGGGGATAGGCAGGACAGACCTGCCTTATTCTTCCTACACAGATATTATCCGTTCCATAAAGGAGAAGTTGTTCGTTCTGCCGCCCCAAACCAAAGTTTTACCTGGGCATGGTCCCAGTACCACTATAATTCAGGAAAAGGAAGAAAATCCTTTTCTAAGCGATGGATAAATACATCGATTACTTCTTAGATTTTCTTTTGACAGAAAGGGGCTTAAGTCCTAACACCATCTCAAGTTACGGGTGGGATTTAAAGACAAGATACCTGGAATATCTTAAACACAGGGGGCTCAATGATTGGCGCCAGGTTACCAAGGACCACATTAAAGATTTTCTCGTGAGTATGCATCCTTACAAATCCGTTTCAACCCTCTCTAGGTACTTATCGTCCATAAAAATGTTCCACCGTTTCTTGGTAAGGGAGGGGTTATGTCCAAGTGACCCCTCAAGTTTTATAGATTACCCTAAGATGTGGAAGAGGATACCCCAGGTTCTTACTCCTCAAGAGGTGGAGGGTTTGCTGAAGGCCCCGAAATTGAATACTCCCCAGGGGTTAAGGGACAGGGCAATTTTAGAGATACTTTATGCTACGGGCTTGCGGGCTTCAGAGATATTGCGTTTAAGATTAGAAGACCTCCATCTTGATATAGGTTTTTTAAAATGTGTGGGCAAAGGCGGAAAAGAGAGGATAGTGCCTTTGGGTAAGAAATCTCAAAAGTTTCTCAAGAGATATTTAGTTGAGGCTCGGCCCCGCCTTCTAAAGGGCGCTTCCCCCTATGTATTTTTAGGAAGGAACTCCAAACTTCTTACGCGTCAGTTCCTTTGGAAGCGGATACGGGATTATGCTAAAAAAGTTGGGATAAACAAGGAGATAAAGCCACATCTTTTAAGACACTCTTTTGCTACCCACCTCATCGAGAGGGGGGCCCAATTAAGATTTGTCCAAGAACTTCTGGGGCACAGCAGTATCTCTACTACCCAGATTTATACACATATAAACAGGATGCGCCTTAAAGAGATTCACCGCAAATACCATCCCAGGGCTTGATATGAACCTTAAGAAGAAATTAGAGAAACTCCCCCCCCAGACCTTAAGGGTAATTCTTAAGGTGGGGGATGAGGCTCAAGGGCTGGGGGATAGAGTGTATCTGGTAGGAGGTATGGTGAGAGACCTTATTCTGGGGAGAGGCAATCTTGATTTAGATTTCGTGGCAGAGAACCGTCATTCTGAGATTGCCCGCAGAGTTTCTCGGTACCTGAGGGCAAAATTTGTAGATTATCCTAATTTCTTAACTTCCAAAGTTATTTTTAGCCAGGGCGAGATAGACTTTGCCCATCCCCGCAGGGAATATTATCCTTTACGAGGAAGCCTGCCGCGGGTAGAGCCTGCCAGTTTAGAAGAGGATTATAAGAGAAGAGATTTTACGGTGAATACCCTTTATCTTTCCCTTAACAGGGACGATTTTGGTAAGGTTTACGATTTTTGTTCGGGTTTAAAGGATTTAAAGGGGGGACGTCTTAAGGTTCTTTACTCCCGGAGTTTCTGGGACGACCCTACACGTATTCTCAGGGGCATAAGATTTCAGAAGAGGCTAAAATTCAGATTTTCTCCCCGGACATTGGGACTTCTAAAAAAAGCCTTAAGTGAGGGTGCTTTTAACTGGGTTGAAGAACAACGCTTGAGGGATGAGTTTTTGCACATCCTTAAAGAGGAGCGGCCTTATGTCTACCTGAAAAGGATAGAAAATTTATGCGGCTTCAGTTATTTTCACAGGAAGATTAGACTGTCTGTCCAAGATTGGAGGACCTTAAAGAAGATAGAATACTATCTTCAGGCAGACCTGCCCTATTTTAAGAATTTGAAT
>CAYNIO010000086.1:0-5007 GCA_964397495.1 uncultured Planctomycetia bacterium | reverse complement strand
CCAATCTGCCGGAAATTTCTCTTAAGGCCTCTGCCCAACGCGAAGTTGAATCAGCCATCACTGCTACGTTATAACCCATATCCCGAAAATACTCAGCAATGGTAATGCCTGTATAAATGGAGGCTTCCCGGGCAGTAACCGGCATATTGCTGGTATTGGCAATCAATACGGTTCTTTCCATAAGGGGCTTATGGGTGCGGGGGTCGAGCAACTGGGGAAAATCCTTTAACACCTGGGTCATCTCATTTCCCCTTTCTCCACAACCAATATATACTACCAGGTCTGCATCTGACCACTTGGCCAACTGGTGCTGAAGCACAGTTTTTCCTGTCCCAAACCCTCCAGGAATTATTCCTGAACCCCCTTTAGCCAGAGGAAAAAAGAAATCCAAAACTCTCTGGCCTGTAAGAAAAACCTCTTTGGGCCTAAGGTCTTCTAGAACCGGCCTCTTCTTGCGCACCGGCCACCAAATAGCCATCTTCACCTCTAGTTCTTTCCCTCCTGCCTCTATCTTACAGATAACATCATCTACACAATATTCTCCTTCAGAAGCAATAAACACCACCTCTCCTTCAACCCCCCAGGGGCACATTATGCGGTGCTCAAGAGCAGAGGTTTCCTGAACCCTGCCAATAAAATCGAGGCTCTTAACAATCTGCCCTTTTTTAACTGAAGGATAAAAATGCCACCTTTTGGTTCTGTCCAGCGTAGGATATCTTTCCCCTCTCTTTACAAACGATGAAAAACGGGCTAAGGGCCTTCCCAAACCGTCGAATACCCCTCCCACTAATCCTGGGCCCAACTCCACGCATAAACTCTTCCCTTGTGGCTCCAAAGACTCTTTAATCTTAAGGCCCTGGGTATCTTCATAGACCTGAATGGTAGCAACGCCTCTGTCAAGACGTATAACCTCTCCTAAAAGACGCGCTTCTCCTACCAGAACCATCTCCCCAATAAAAGATGAAGACATGTTCTTGCCCTTCACCACAGGGCCGTTTATCTCTATAATTACTGGACTAGAACTCATCTTTCTTCCTTTGATATCTCTTCAATAATCCTCTTTCTAAACTCTGCCTGAAACTTCCTGATGCGTGAATCCCAACTGTTGTCTAGAAATTCACTGCTATGAAGAGAGAAAACTTTCACTCCTCCCTGAATACTGCCTTCTTGCAGAATGACATCCTTAAAATCCTCAATATGCTCTTTGAGAAAATCCTTTAGTTCCTGAAAATGAGCGTTAAGAATTTGCAGGTCCTGCGAATTTACTACAACCTTAGCCTCCTTCAATCCTAAATTCATAAGAGACTTGGCTATCAATATCTTGAGGGAATCCAATCTTTGCTGAGAACTAAAATTTTGAAGTCTGTTTTGAGCCTCAAGGATTACTTGGGAACATAGATCTTCTTTAAATTTCTCTTCTTTTAATTTAAACTCTAAAATAAGCTGGGCTTCAAGAGAAGATTTCTTCTGCTCAACTTCTAAATCCACTTTATTTCTGCTCTCCTCCAAGATTTGGCTCTTCTTTTTGCGTGCTAATTCTAATTCTCTCTGTTTTATTTTTTCCGCCCTGCGCAGAATCTTCTGTATATATTCTTGAGACTTCTGTTGGATCTGGTCTTTAATGCCGCTCATATCCTCATTCCGATTATGGTCTGCAGTAGCCTCCTGGGGTCAAATTCCTCCTTTGAAGGTTGAGAAGGAGAAGGTATCTCTAAAATTACTGCGCGAGATTTTGTCTTCAGCTCTTCAAATCTTTCTCGCAAGGGATAATAAAATAAGAGAGAAATAAGCACCAACGACTCCTCATGCTTGTGGCTTTCCACCAGAGATAACGCCTCCTGCGGGTCTTTAACCACAAAAGTCTGGGCGCCCATAAATGAAAAAACCTGACAAAAATCTTTCTCCCCTACGGCCTTTATCTGCATTATATACGGGCAAGAATCATAATAGAAATAATCAAACCGTATATGGCAATTCCCTCAGCAAGGCCTACATATATCAAAGACCTTCCCATAAGTTCTGGCCGCTCGCTCACAGCGCCCATGGCAGCACTCCCCACACCGGAGACCGCAATCCCTGCAGCAATGGAGGAAAGGCCTACAGAAATAGCGGCAGCCATAAATCCCCAACCCACAGAAGACGAATTCCCAATACCTGCCTTTTCTTGAGCATAGAGATGAGCAGTGCTCAGAAAAACTGCGCCCGCAAGAAACAGCCCTAAAGCAAAAACTCCTAATAAAGAATTCCACCTCTTAAAAATTCTGACTGCACCCATATCTCATACCTCCTTCTGTTTAAGGGGTCTAAACTCCCTGCCCTGAAGGTGGAAGAATTTGGAAAAGAATTCATAGAACTCGAGCCTCAGGGCTTGGATAAATACTATTACTCCCTCAAGTATTATCACCCCGATATTTCCTTCTACAATAACACTTTCCTTCAGGCCTGGCAAGCCCCCTAAATTTTTGGCTACTATATATACACACCCCCCCAGAGCAGCATGAGCCATACCAAAAGCAGCCACCCTCACAAATGATATGGTATTGGTAAGCAGACCCAACACCACTTCTGCAGGCTTAAATATAATCTCGCTAAAATCTACATTCTTAAGGAAGAAAAAATCCCCTACGCTCATTATAAATAAAGGAGCCACCAGTATAAGAAAAATTGTGCCTGCGTTTACACTGAATGCTCGGTATCTTAATATCCCTCCCACAAAATACAGTGCCACCCAGTAGAAAAAAAGGCTCATTAGGCCCCATTGTGAAAACAGAGACTTGCCCACATTCCTATTCTTAAGGTTCTGTATAATATTTAACCCTATGCCTAAACTTACCATTAATACTCCCACCCCTATTCCTATCCCCAGGAATTTTTCTGGATAGGCTTGAGGGCTAAACCATAAGGGAGTAATCATATCTTCCCTTCCAAAGGAACTCCCAAATAATATTCCGAAAAAAGAACTCGATAGCCCACAGCAGACCAATATTCTACAGAAGTCTGCAATTCTCTTAAAGCCTGCCAAAGACAAACCCACAAACACCAGAATAAGTCCGTGCCCTAGATCTGCAAACATCATGCCAAACATTACAATGAAACTCAAAGCCATAAATAATGTGGGGTCTATATGCCTGTAGGCAGGTATCCCGTAGAATTTTAACATCTTCTCAAATGGCCTAAGTAATTTATGCCCCAAAAATGAAGGGATATCTTTCAGAGCAAAACCTCTCTCTATCAAAGAATCCGCCAGTTCTTCCTCTATATGGATATATCCTTCAAAATCTCTAAATCTTCTGCGCAAATCTTTCAAAAAAATAGAAGGCACCCAACCCACAACCACATAGCCTGTTTGAGAAGCAAGGAAATTATCCATAGCCCTGTATATTTTTTTATTTTCTTCTAAAGAAACCAAACTCTCCTGCAGATAATCTCTGTAACTTTCTCTAAACTTCTTTAATTGGTGCCTATAAGATGCTATCTCCTCCCTGTATTGCCATATTTCAAACTCAAGTTCGTCTAGAATATCTTTTAAGCGTCTGGATTCCTCTGGGAGGCTAACCTCTCTGAATTTAATGCTCTTGAGAATACGCAGAAGTTGCTCTTCTTTCTCCCTGAGGGCTAAACAAAATATATAAGCCTTATCATGGACTCTCTTTCTTGTATCGATAATAATATCCTGCAAATTCTCTTTTTGGAGGTAATCCAGAACATCTGCGGGGACATATCCAAGTTTTACAACAATATTCTTGAGGTTCTTAAATATATCTAAATTCAACCCCGCATCTTCAATAAGGCCTAATATCTCAGATTTAGCATCTAACTCTTCTATCTTGGCGTTATTAAAATCTATCTTGGCAGCGATATTGAGAACCGAACTTTCCAGGTCTTTAAATCTCTGCTCTATATCTTCAACGAGTTTTGTAGAAATTTTTACACGAACTTCCTTTCTTTTGTAAGGCTTAATTCCCAGCATATGGCAAACCTTCTTTATCCTCTCTTCTAAGTTTTGGGTCTCTGATAAAAGTTGATGGATATCGAGATTCCTGAGTTTACCATCTTCCTTAACGAAATTCCTGGCTTTTTCAATCTCTATAAATCCGAAATTATGAAGAACTTGCGAGAGGTGGTCTAGAAAATCCTTAAGGACAAATATTCTTACCAAAGACATTTTTCTGGGAAAAATCATCTTAAGACAATTTATTGTTAATAATAAATATCAACTTTTCTGTAAGATACCTTTGCCCTAGATAGAAACTTAGGTAAACAAAAGGACTGAAGAAATTTATACCCCTCTTTTCCAGAAACGTTTTATAAAACCCTTGATGTAGCTCCTCCTCAAAATTCCAAGATATATTTCTTCTAAATTCCAGGAATAAAGGTGAACTATTGATAATATCCAAAGATTCGTTAAATGAAGAAACTTTAAGAACTTCTAAAGCCTCTTTAGAAAATGTATAAAGAGGCAACAAACTGCGAACTTCCTCTAAAGACCTGTTCTGGAAAAACTTCAATCTTAAAGAATAAATGAGAGATTTTACCTTTACAAAAGACTTAAGAAGTTGGGAAGACTTCTTATCCAGATCCTCAGATAATTCCCAGATATTTTCTAAATACGACCTCTGAAGGCTGATATCAAAATAAAAAAGGTCTTTATAGAAGTCTAAATCTTTCAAAGCCCTAAGGAAGGTTCTTCTTAAAAAAGGGTATTTTATGAGAAATTTGTCCAACTCTTCCAAGGAAGAAAGTTCTTGAAGCCTTCTGTTCTTAAATACAGAAAGAGAAAATTCTAAAAAACGTGGGGAATCTTCTTTCGCTTCAACTTTTAATTTCCTTAAAGCCAGACTTAGATTTAAAAGGTTAAATTCCTGAACCAATGATTCTAAAATCTTTCTTGGGCGCTTGCCTAAGAATTTATAAAGTTTACCCACCCTCTCAAGAAAAAGTTCATAAAGGGCTTTCTCCATAAACATCAATTCATATGTTGGAGGATATTTTTCCTCAAGATAATCC
>CAYNIO010000085.1:0-5154 GCA_964397495.1 uncultured Planctomycetia bacterium | reverse complement strand
GCAATATAGAAAGAACATTGAAGCTTGCCACCAATACAATCATACTCAAAATAAAAAACATTGTAATCTTCTCCAATTTCAGGGCGGAGAAAAGGGTACGGTTCCTCTCAAGCCAGGTACTAAATATTACCCCTTTATATTTTTCTTTTAACCTCTTCATAAAAGAATTGAGCTTCTCTATATTCTTAAGTTTTACGCCCAAGTAGAGAGGGGAATTCTTAGAATTTTCCAGAAAATACCTAAAGGGTGCTATTACTACCCGGGAATCCACTTCATAAAAACCGGTATCAAAAATCCCTTTTACCAGAACCTTCTCCTCCCTGCCGTCCAAAAACAAAAGACGCACCTCTTTAGATAACCCTGCATCAAGGATTGAAGAAATATTTCTTCCTATAAGAATCTGGGGGCCTTTTAAAGTACAATCCCCCTCGACTATAAATTTGCAAAAATCACCAATGTAGGAAGGTTCTGTAGCCCGTATGACAACCGGAAGGATTACCCCCCTGTTCAAAAGGAAAGCGTGGAAATCTTTGTAGAAGGCAGTCAATTTTATGGAGTCATCCTTCTGGATGCTCTCCTTAAAAGGAAGCGCATCTTTATAAGAAGAAGGTACCTCAATAAATACATGAAAGTCCTGGCCTGTAAGTTTTTCCTTTATCTCCTGGTCAAAACCACTCATTACTGAAAGCACGATTACCAAACATCCTACACCCAGACTTATGCCTATCACCGATATTACGCTCAAGAAGAATACCAAACTTTCTCTTCTTTTGCCCCAGAGGAATCTTGCCGCTAAAAATAATTCTGGAAACATTAATCCTGAGGCTTAAGGAGGGGGAATATTATTACCTCTTTTATAGAAGAGGCTGAGGCAAAAAGCATAACCAGCCTGTCTACGCCTATACCCAGACCTGCTGCCGGAGGCATACCGTACTCCAAGGCCTCCAGAAAATCTTCATCTACCTTTTTTAACCCCTCAGGGTCTTTTTTTGCCTCTTCTAAGAAACGCTGGCGTTGCAACTGGGGGTCATTGAGCTCTGAATAGGCATTAGCTATCTCCATTTTAGAAATGAAAAGTTCAAATCTCTCAGCAATAAAAGGGTTGTCTTTCTTGGGTTTAGCCAAGGGAGAAAAATGAGAGTAATAATCTACAACAAACACTGGGTCATCACCAACCTCTTCCTCTACTATCTCCTCTACCAGGTTAACTATCTGGGAACGGCTTAAATTAAGGTCTTTGATCTTGCCCTTATCAAAAAGTATCTGGGCAATCTTTTTCTCGTCGTAATCCGGCTCTATCCCGAATTTCTCTTTGAGCACTCCTGCGAAGGAAATTCTCTTCCAAGGAGGAGCAAAGTTAATAACCTTATCTCCAAGAACTAACCTATCGCCCCCATAAATATTATTGAGAATAGATACAAAAAGTTCCTCCAGGAGATTCATCATGTAGTTATAATCTTCATAACTGCAATACGCCTCGAGCATAGTAAATTCAGGATTGTGGCGGGTAGATATGCCTTCGTTGCGGAAATTCCTTCCCATTTCAAAGACTTTCCTTAAGCCTGCAACCAGAAGTCTTTTGAGGTAAAGTTCAGGTGCAATCCTTAAATAAAGTTCCATATTGTGTGCCTCGTGATAAGTCTTAAAAGGTTTGCCCCTTGCTCCACCAGGCAATACCTGAAGTATAGGGGTCTCTACCTCAAGATACCCCTTGCTTTTGAAAAAATCTCTCAAAAAATCTATAATCTTTACTCTCTTCAGGAGGATACTGCGCGAATCTTTGTTGCCTATGAAATCAAGGTATCTCTTGCGGTATCTTAACTGGGTATCCTTAAGCCCATGCCACTTCTCAGGCAAAGGTCTTAAAGACTTACTTAAAACTGTAAACTCTCTAACATCAATGGTAACCTGACCCGTGCGGGTCTTAAAAAGCACACCCTTCACCCCTAGAATATCTCCTATATCGACATTATCAAGAAAGAAAGAGAACTTTTCCTCGCCCAAAGAATCCTTACGTATATAACCTTGAATTCTTCCAGAAAAATCCTCTAAATCGAAGAAAATACTTCCTCCATGTCTCCTTAAGGAAACTATGCGGGCTGAGGTCTCCACAGGCTGGGATTCCTTAAAAAACCCAAGGATATCACTTATCTTGCGGGAGGGAAAACGGGTCTCCTTAAAAGGATAAAATCCTGCCTTCTCTATATTGGCAAGTTTCTTCAATCTCTGTATTCTAATATCCTCTTCCATAATCGCTTATTTTATTAGAACCGCACTTAAGTGTCAAACTCTGCCTAATGCAAAAACTTAAGACCCACAATGAGATAATAATCAACAACCTGGACAGGAATAATCCTCAAAGAAGGGAAGAAGCTACATCATCAAAAAACAGTATGCCTTTGGGGGTAAGTCTTGCACCTGCAATTTCTGTATTATTTTTTATGTATTCAATAAAATTGTCCTTTACTAATTTTTCTAAAGACGGGCGCAATAACTCTTGGGGATGCCTTCCTGTCTTCTCATAGAGGCTGCCGAAATCTACCCCCTGGGTTTTCCTTAAACCCAAAACTAATAACTCCCTAAGAAGCCTCTCGGAAGAAGGCTTTTCTTCCTCTATCATAAACCCCTCCTTTACCTTTATTATATAATCCTCCACAGAGGAGACATTTTTAAGGCGCTTCCCCCTCCAGAAACTTCCTGCTGTTGGCCCCAGGCCCAAAAATTCTTCTCCCTGCCAATATCCCAAATTATGTCGGCAGAAAAAACCCTCTTTGGCAAAATTAGAAATCTCATAATGAACAAACCCTTTATCCCTCAAAAACTTTATGGCTTCCTGATACATTACAGCCTCTTCTTCATTGTCAACTGGTTTTACCCTGCCTAAAGTTAAATCTCTATGAATAACGGTCCCCTCTTCATAAGTAAGATTATAACAGGATATGTGAGTCAGTTTATATTTTGAGGCTTCCTCCAGGTCTTTTAACCAATCCTCTGTGCTTTGGCCTGGAACCGCAAATATCAAGTCGATATTTACATTATCAAATTTCTTGAGGGATAAACTAATTGCCCTGCGAGATTCTTCTGGAGTATGAATTCTAGATAACCCCTCAAGAATCCTGCCCTGAAAAGACTGCACCCCAATGCTTATACGGTTAATGCCGCGCTCCTTAAAAAGATTTATCTTGTCTAAATCCAAAGACTCAGGATTGACCTCTATGGTAGTCTCCTGAGAGCAGCGGATAAACCGCTCTAAACTCCCCAATAGTTTCTCGAGCAACATTCTCTCCAATACCGAGGGAGTGCCTCCTCCTATATAAATGGTACTGAAACTTAACCCTTCAAGATTTTTTATTTGCCCACATAATACATCGATATAATCTGAAGCAAGACTCTCCTTATAGGCTATGCTGTAGAAATCGCAATAATTGCATTTCTTTCTGCAGAAGGGGATATGGATATAGAGGCCAGGCATCAATTAATCGTCTTCTGCTAGCGTAATCTCCTCAGGGATATTAACAACAATCTCAGGGCCATTATATTCTCTTATCCTGCCCGATACCTCAATCACACGCTGAGAGTATCGCGAACAGATGTTTATTCCTGCCTGATGAAAATAAGGGAAACTGCTTCTAAAGATTACTACCGTAAAGTCTGTGCGATAATCAGGGCCGAAATTCAAGAAGCAGGCCCGGGAAGTACACATACAGGAAAGAACCCTGCCTCTTACCGTGCGAATCTGGCCAATAAATCTATGGGCCTGTTGGGGCCTGATTATCTCGTAGGCTCCCCACAGGCCCTTTCTCTGAAAACGGGCCTTCTTCTGCGCAGAGAGAAATTTATCTACATACTTCACATTGGGGGGGCGCGTATACAAAACTGCCAAACCCTCTTCCAATAGAACCCTGTTTACAAAAGTTCCATCCACAAATACATAACCCAGAAGTCTCTTGTATCTGTCGCGCTTCTCTACATCAAACTCCACACGCACAAACTTACCCTCCACTAAGCGCCTGTTAAAATCTTTAGCCTCCAGAGCAAACGGCTGAGGCGCTTCTATCCAGGAATGCCCCACCTTTTTTCTCGTCTCAGGAGTATCTATGCCTATGTATCTTAGGTACTCTCCGTTCTCTAAAATAACAGTATCTCCGTCTACCGCCTTAACAACTTTGATATGTTTGTAATTGTAGATGGGGCTACTGCGGCAGGATAAAAAATTAAATAAGAATATTAAAGATAAAAATAATCTTAGCCTCAACGTACCTTCTCAAGAATTTTCACCATCACTTCATTGGCCAATTTAAGATTGGGAAGTAGCGCCCTGCGTGAGGACACCCTTATCCTCTGGGCATGTTCGGTTAAGGAATCGATATATATTCTTATACTGCTTGGGCCTAAAATGCCTTTGATTCTGCCAGCAGACAAATCCTTCTCCTCAATCTTAACTCCCATATCTTCGAGGGTCCGCAGGGATATCCTGCACAGTTTAGAAAAGGGGATTTCTACTTTAGCCTCCAAGGTGTCTTTGCTTATAGCATATCCTCCCAAGGCTCCTACGCCTATAAATAAGGGGACGCATCCCCACAAAAAATAAACTCCTAAAAAGGCTATCCACAATGCTTTAACTCTCACCTTCCTCCTCCTTTCTCTTGTGAGCCTTGTTTAAAAAACTCTTACATAACTCTACATGAAAACTTGCATCCCCATCCCTTCCTTCTTTCAGGGAGAAATCATTCGCTTTTAACAACAAAAATAATATATCTACGCTAAAGAACTTTTTCAAGTAATCAAAAAAACTCAAAGAGGTATGGGTAGAGAACCCCTTGGCCTCCATCACTTCATCCAAAGTATAAAACCCGAAAGGGTGTTCTAAATCCCTCGAAGAATCTACAACCAATATCTTCCTGTATCCTTGCAGGGAACGGCTGGAGATGTTCTCCGGAGTAGTCCCTGACCATAGACATTTATAATTAAGACTTCCTGACAAGTAATCGCATATTGCTTTGGAAAAGGAATCGTCTGACCTAAGCTCGTTCCCCATACCCAATACCAAAGTATCTTCTCCCAGAAACTCTCTTGCTTTTTCTAACCTAAGCAGAGATTCCTCTTCTGGAACATAGACGCTATTTTCCTTGAGAGATTTTAAATTTAATTTTA
>CAYNIO010000084.1:0-5343 GCA_964397495.1 uncultured Planctomycetia bacterium | reverse complement strand
TCTCGTGATGAAAGGACTGCTCAGGAATTGGTTAGGAAGAGCGGACAGATGGGAGTTCCGCAGACTGAAATAGATGGAAGGATAGTAGTGGGATTTGATAAAGCAAGGTTAAGTAGTTTATTGGGGATAAGAGAGGAAGGGAGGTGATTTTATATGAAGAAGATTCAGCCGATTAACAACTATGTATTGATTAAGTTAGAAAAGGAAAGCGAAGGGAAGACCCCAGGAGGAATAATTATTCCAGACGTAGCAAAGGAGAAGCCAAAAGAGGGGGTAGTTGTTGCTATCTCTGCAGGGGCATCCGAGCAAATTTCCATCGGAGACCGTGTGATTTATAAGGATTTTTCAGGAACACAGATAGATTTCGAGGGAGATGAGTATTTGCTCATTCCCGTAGGTGATATATTGGCTAAATATGTTGAGGTAGACTCTATTTAAGTCTACGGGGCAGCAATAGACAGAGAGATGGTTAAGGCAGTACTTTTTTATGACGAGGACTTCAGATTGTTGGATTTTGGCGAGGGGCATCCAATGAGGGGAGACAGGTACAGTAAATCCCTGGCAGAATTTAAGAATCTGGGGTTGCTTGGGAAATTGGAATTGATGAGGCCAAGGCTTGTTTTTAAAGAAGTCCTTGGCCTTTTCCATACGCAGGAGTATATAAAGAGTGTGGAGCAAGCAAGCAAGAAGGGCGAAAGTTATATCGGACCCGAGGTTCCTGCTTTTAAGGGAATATTTGAGGTGGGACTTTTAAGTGTAAGTGCAGGGATAAATTGTGCAGACGCGGTCCTGGGGGGAGATTTTGATGTAGGCATTAATTTATGCGGCGGGTGGCATCATGCTTTTGAAGATAAAGGAAGGGGTTTTTGCATATTTAATGATATAGCAATAATAGCAGAGTATCTGTTGAGCAAAAAAGTAGAAAGAATTATGATTATTGACTACGATGCTCATCACGGGGATGGGACTCAGAGGGCTTTTTACAGAAGCAGCAAGGTCTACACCGTTTCTCTACACCAGGACCCCAATACTTTGTATCCCTTTTTTACCGGCTTTGAAGGCGAATTAGGAGAGGCAGAGGGCTTAAATTTCAACAGAAATTTTCCTTTATCTGTATACTGCGAGGATAAGGAGTTTATTTTTAAATTTAGTTTGGTGGCGGAAATTGTTGCAGGTTTTAAGCCGGAATTTGTGATTTTGCAGATGGGCGTAGATGGTTCAAAGGAGTGTTTTATTTCTGATATGCATTTAAGTGAAAAATCTTATAGTTATGCTTCAAAGATTATATCTAATTTGCAGAGGCAAATGGGGTTCGGACTAATTGTTTTAGGAGGCGGGGGGTTTGTGCATCCTATGCTGGGCAGAAATTGGGGTATTCAGATTAGGAATTTTGTAGAAAATTAAAGGCCAGGTCTATGGGCGCAAGGGATAATTTCTTGAAAATAAGGGAGGAAGTACCTCGTTATGTAGAGATAGTTTTGGCGGCAAAATCAAGGACCAAGGAGGAAGTAGAAGAGGTTATCCTTGCTGGGGCAGAGATTATTGGAGAGAATTACGTTCAGGAGGCAGAGAGAATGTATCAAGCCTTAGGCGATAAGGCAAAGAAAGTTAAATGGCACCTCATAGGGGCCCTGCAGAAAAACAAAATTAACAAGTCTCTGAAAATATTTGACTGTATTCAAACAATAGATTCTTTTGAACTGGCACAGGCTATAAATAAGAGGGCAATGAATATAGGCAGGAAAGTCAGTGTTTTTATAGAGATAAATATCGGCAGTGAAGTGACTAAAGCAGGAGTGAAGCCGGAGTATGGAACTATTGAGAGGTTAGTTAAAGATATTTCCCAACTCAGTTATCTTAAGTTGGAAGGCTTGATGACTATGGGACCGCGGGTAGGAAATCCAGAAGATGTCCGGCCTTATTTCAGGAGGACGAAAGAGATTTTTGACAAGTTGAAGAAGAATATTGTTGATATAGATTTGAAATATCTTTCTATGGGAATGTCCAATTCTTACAGGATAGCAATCCAAGAGGGGGCGAATATGATAAGATTGGGGACGGTTATATTTGGAGAAAGGGCCTGCAAGAGGCAGTAAGCCAGATTTTTCTGCCGATGCCGATTTATGAATACAGGTCTAAAAGCAAGGATTCTAACTGCGATTTCTGTAGGGGAGGTTTCGAGGTCTTGCAGAAATCAGGCGATAAACCTTTAGAAAAATGTCCTAAGTGTGGAGCCCAGGTTGTGAGAGTCTTTTCAGGTTTTTCTTTAGGTTTTTCTAAAACTGATTTAGATAGAAAGGCTAAAGAAAAAGGATTCCACAAACTAAAGAAAGTTGATAGAGGAAAGTACGAGAAGTTATATTGAGAGCCAATTAAGGAGATTTTTGCATCCGGTGATTTAATGTATTCCGACAAAAACCTTGCTTTAGCAGTTTATTATACACGTCAAAACCGCTACAGTTTTCATGCCCTGCTGGGCGCTTGGGAAATAAATGATAATCATTGCCCAGAGGTATATTTTTTCTTCCAAGAGAAAGAGTTATTGCTGGGCCTGGGCGAGATACTGGATGCCTATAGAAAGGTCGTCCTACTCTTTTCCTTTTTTACCACTCAAGTTTGGGATGTTCTCAGGTTAATTAAGCGTTTGAAAGAGCGATATTCTGAGAGGGTTATCTGCATAGCAGGAGGCCCTCACCCTACCGCATCGCCCCAAGATGTCCTCGGGATGGGTTTCGATATAGTAGTTAGAGGGGAAGGCGAGGAAAGTTTCCCCCATCTTTTAGAAAGGTTGTCCAATGGCGAGGACATAAGAAGTTTAAGGGGCATAGTCTTTAAAGAGAAAGGAGAAATTTATTCTACTCCCCAAGGGCCTTTCTTGGATTTAGATAAATATCCTCCTTTTAGCCTGAAATACAGGAAGTTTGGCCCCATAGAGATAACCAGGGGTTGTCCCTTTGGCTGTTATTTTTGTCAGACCCCTAGTATATTTGGCACCCGTGTAAGGCACAGGAGCATAGAAAATATCTGCAGATACATAGAAATTCTAACAGAAAACAATCTTAAAGATATAAGGTTTATTAGCCCCAATGCTTTCTCTTACGGTTCCCCTGACGGCAAAGTTTTGAATCTGTCTGCATTGGAGACTTTATTGAGGGAGGCAAGGAGAGTTAATCCTGAGGGAAAAATATTTTTTGGTTCCTTCCCTTCAGAGGTAAGACCTGAACATGTGAATGAGGAGACTATCGGTTTGGTTCTAAGATACGCAGACAACGATAATCTGGTAATCGGGGCACAGTCAGGAAGCCAGAGGGTCTTAGATTTGTGCCATAGGGGCCATAACGTTAACGATATCTACAGAGCAGTAAGATTAACTTTAGAATCAGGCCTTAGAGCAAATGTAGATTTTATATTCGGTCTGCCCCCTGAGAAGGAGGAAGATATCGAAATTACCTCTCAAGTTATAAGAGATTTGGCAAAAATGGGGGCAAGGATTCATGCGCATACATTTTTGCCGTTGCCTCAAACTCCTTTTTTTGAGCCATTTCTGAATCAGCCTTACAAGTCAACGGTTGACACTGTTGAAAAGAATATCCCCACAGGTATACTCTTTGGCGACTGGAGAGAACAGGATAGAATTGCAGAGAGAATTTGTGGATACTTTGGAAGACGGGGTGTTTGAATTTTGGCTATAGAGCAATATAATAAAGGATACGCAGCAGTAAAGATTTTGGCATAATTGGAAGTCATTCATTGATATAGGCAGGTTTTTTAAATCAGAGGTAATTTTTATATAAAAATGCTCATATTGAATAAAGAGATAATTTCAGGAATTCAGGAACCCCGCATCGTAAAATTAGTGATAGAGTCCCCTGACATCGCCAGGAAGTCCCAGCCAGGCCAGTTTGTAATCCTTATGGTAAAAGAAGAGGGAGAGAGAATCCCCCTCACCATAGTAGATAAAGATATGGAGAGAAATGCCATAACTTTAATTTTCCAAGAGGCGGGACTTACAACTAAACTTTTAGGGAGACTTAATCCTGGAGATTTTCTTTATGCTTTGGCAGGTCCTCTGGGGCATCCCACAGAGGTTAGAAACTACGGAAGGGTAATTTTGATGGGAGGGGGTGTGGGGATTGCAGAAATCTACCCCGTAGGGCGCGCCTTTAAGGAGGCAGGAAATTATATAGAGACCATCCTGGGTGCAAGGACAAAAGACCTTTTGATTCTGGAACAAGAATTGAGAGATGTCTCGCATAAACTCTATATATGCACTGATGACGGCTCTTATGGAAAGAGGGGTTTTAATACCGAGGTGTTGAAGGAACTATTAGAAAACTCCCAGGTCCCCAATTACCAGTTGGTCTATGCTGTAGGCCCTATCCCTATGATGAAGAAGGTCTGCCAGATTACCAGAAGTTTTGGGATAAGAACCATAGTTTCTCTCAATGCCCTGATGGTAGATGGTACGGGGATGTGTGGTTCTTGCAGGGTTAGCGTGGGAAATGAAACTAAATTCTCCTGCATAGATGGTCCAGAATTCGACGGCCATCTGGTAGACTGGCAGGAGTTAGAAAAAAGAAATAGAATTTATGAAGAGAAAGAAAAGCATATCTGCAAACTCTACAACCTATGCAAAGAGAGCCAATAAAGGTTGAAAAGTTAAGTCCTCAACATAGGACAGATAATTTCAAGGAGGTAGTTTTAGGCTACACAGAAGAGCAGGCCTTAAAGGAAGCCCAGAGATGCCTTCAGTGCAAGAATCCTACCTGTATAAAAGGGTGCCCTGTAGGTATAGATATCAAGAGATTTATTTATCAGATTACCCAGAAAGATTACCGAGGCGCCTATTCCACTATCAGGGAGAGAAATAATTTTCCCTCTATCTGCGGAAGGGTCTGCCCTGCCGAATACCAATGCAGAAAAAGTTGCATATTGAACAGAAATAAAGATATTCCTTACGCCTCTTCAGAAGCGATAAATATTAATTTCCTGGAGAGGTTTGTAGGTGATTGGGGGATGAATAATTCAAGTGTCCAATCTCGTATTTCAGACTCCAGATTAATGAACGAGAGAGTAGCGGTAGTTGGTTCTGGGCCTGCAGGGTTGTGTTGCGCTGGAGAGTTGGCAAGGGAGGGCGTAAAGGTAGTAATTTTTGAGAGTCTTCACAAATTGGGAGGCGTATTGAGATACGGCATACCCCCTTTTAGGCTCCCCCGCAAGATATTAGATTTTGAGATAAACTCTCTAAAAGGGTTAGGGGTGGAGTTTGTAACAAATTTTATAGCAGGCAGAACCAAAACCTTAGAGGAATTAAAGAGTGAGTTTTCCGCAATATTCTTAGGT
>CAYNIO010000083.1:0-5449 GCA_964397495.1 uncultured Planctomycetia bacterium | reverse complement strand
AGAAGAATTATCGATATATCTGGTGCCCTTAATACCCATCAGGGAAGCCTGGCTTATAAGATCGTGGCGGTCATCTATGTAAAAAACCTCATCCTTGCATCCTCTGCTTAGCCTCAAGGCCTTCTCGTAAATCTGACTCTGAGGTTTGGATGCGCCCTCCTCAAAAGACAAAACCCTCGCGTCAAACTCATCCAATACACGGTGTCTCTTCTTGAGATAGTCAAAATGCAGATAATTTATGTTGGAAATAAGAATAGTCTGGTAAAGCAAATTTATGCCCCTAAATAATCTTATAAATTCCTTATTCTCCCAAAAAATATCGCAGAAGGCATCTTTAAACTCCTCAAAGCCTGCATTAAGGCCGGCGTTTTGCCTAAAAAAATCATAATACTCCTGGGGAGTAATTCTGCCCTGTTCAAAATCCTGGCTTACCGCCGACTCAAAGAAAAGGCTATAAAGCTCCTGTGGGCTTACAGAGAATTTTCCTTCTAACTTTTCTGTTGCCCTGTGAAAATCGAAATGCAGAAGGACATTCCCCAAGTCTATCCAGAAGGTTTTTACCATAAATTAATAGCGCTTATTTCCGTGGCGGTAAGGACGGTCTTTATTCTTTTCTATCTTTTTAAGAAGGGCTTTTTCTAAATCTATGTTCCTGGCTCCGCAGAAATCGAATATTCTAATTAAACAGTCTGCCAGCTCTTCACCTACGTTTTCCCAATCAACATTCTCCTTCCGCAACTCCTCCAAGGCCTCTGAAAGTTCTGAATGCATAAGGGCAACTAACTCAGCATCATTGCGAGGCCTATCCCACCAACCTTTATCCTTAGCAATCTTATAACAGATTTCTACTAATTCCTTTATCTGGGACATAA
Source organism: uncultured Planctomycetia bacterium (assembly GCA_964397495.1). GTDB lineage: Bacteria > Omnitrophota > Gorgyraeia > Duberdicusellales > CBEUCJ01 > CAYNIO01. The sequence continues at coordinate 4,577 of CAYNIO010000083.1, read as the reverse complement.
CCTTAGAATTATAACAGAATTCTGCGCTTCTCCAAATTAAAAACCTTAAGAAAAAAAGCCCTCGATTAAAGAAGAGGCTTTCTCTGTAAATTCTTGGGGCACAAGTATATGTGTCTGGCCCAAACCGTCGATAGTTAACCCATAAAGCCTGGCTACCGTCTCCTCCTTCAGAATTACAGGGATATCTTCTTGCTCTAATCTTCCCTTTATAATCTGAGCCTTTAGGGGATGGCAACTATAAATATCTACCCAATCCAAAATTAAACCCTAATAGTGCTTTGGTATTTGAGGGCCTCCTCTAAAACTCCAGTGTCTACCCAACCCATATCTCTTAAAACTTCGCCCAGTCTAAGACCCCTGCGCCAGTGTATATCCAAAGCCTCTTCTAATTGCTGGGGAGAAATCAGCCCTTTCTCCAAAAGAATTTGACCCAAAGGTCGGCTTAAGAAACTCTTTTCTTGAGGCTTTATTATTCGCGGCCAGTCCTGAAGGCTATGGGAAGATTTATGGACCCTGTCTTTACCCCGACGTCTGTCCACCATATATTTGCTGCCAGGTATTTTTTTAAGGTATTCCTTTATAGAGGCTACGGCCTCGTTTATCTGTATAATGTTATCAAATTTACGGTAAAGATTATTCACGATAGATATGGAAACACTCATCAGGGGAACCTTCCTCTGCACACCTGTCCGCAGGCGCGCCAGGATATAACCCTGCCTTCTATCCTCAGGAGAATAATGCAAAGGGATGAGCCGTATAAATTCGTAAATAAATTCCCGCGAGATTACTTCCTCCTTCTGGGGAACAGTTATAAAAACGAAATCATCTCCTCCGATATGGCCCACAAAATCTCCTTCCCTGCCAAAATTCTTGACCACCGCATAGAGAATATGGGCGGTCTGCATTATGACTCTATCCCCCCTTATATAACCGTAACGGTCGTTAAAATATTTAAAATGGTCTATATCTACGTGAGCGAAAGAAAAAATCTCATTCTTTTTAAGCTTATCCTTTAGTATTTCCTCTATAAAACGGGCACCGCTAAGACCAGTCAAGGCATTGGTGTAAAAACTGTAATGGGTTCTTCTGAGGGCCATCTCGATTCTTACCCTCAAATCTAAAGGGTCAGGCGGTTTTATAAGGTAATCATCTACACCTTGCCTGAGACTTAAAAGATGCATCCTCAACTGCCTTTTCTCTATAAGGATAATTACAGGTATGGAAGCAGTAGTAAAATCCTCCTTAAGAGACTTGCAAATCTTCAAGTCGTTCCTGCGGGCACTATGGACATCGATAATAATAATGTCGGGGGAAGTCTTCTTGACTGTCTGAATATCTAGGGGGACATTATCTTCTATTAAAACCTCATACCCCCAGCCGTCCAGACAAAAATAGAGAACCTCATTGAGGTTGGGGTCGTCGGAGACTATTAATACTCTCTTTGTCTCTTCCATCAAATATTATTATGGCAAAAAATAGAAAAAATACAACAATGTTGAGTTTTGAATAAACTCTAGGAGATGAGAACCGACTCCCTGCGGCAGTGGGGGCAAAGAAATTTTATGCGGTCCTGACGCAGGACCTCCTTACGTCTGGAAGGAGGAACTTTTACCGACAATCCCTTATCCTTAAAAACGAAATAAAAAAGGCTGGGGTTGCTAAAAATGCGTGGCCCAATTCTACGGGCTACCCAGAGGATATGCTCCCGGCAGCCTACAGGCTTACCGCAAAATTCGCATACGACCAATTCTTTCTCTATAACCTGCTTTAAAGCACCTCTATCTTCTACAGTAGACAAATCGTACTCCTGAGAAGAAAGTTTTATTCCTTCTTCTGTCAAACAATTTCTCTGACATTGGCCGCAAAATATACAGGAGTCATAATTTATAGTTAATCTTCTGAACCATCTACCATCTTGATCCTGAAAATCCTCTAATTTTATAGCCCCTCCAGGGCAGACCTGAAAACAGGCCCCACATCCTATACATTTTTCCTCAAAGAATTGAGGCTTCCCCCTAAAAGAGGGGAAAGGCTGGTGGGGCTTGTAAGGAAACTTGGTAGTGTAAGGTTTGGTAAAGAGAGACTTTAAAGCCTCTAATACCTCACTTATTTTGGGAATCTTTGTAAACATCACATATACTCTCCTTACAAAGTTTTACGCCTACACGATAAGAACCCCTTGCTAAAGCATGAGAGGCAGTAGGAGAAGTAAGGAGCACAAAGAGCATTGCCAGAAGGCACTTCATCCCTGCAGAGTTAAAACCCAAGATTAAAAAAGTCCCCCAGAGGATACTGCAGGTGCCAAAGGTTACACACTTAGTAGAAGCCTGCAGCCTATTATAGACATCAGGAAACCTTACCAGACCTAAACATCCTAAAAAGTCAAAGGCAAGACCTATACCGATAAATATTACCCCTATAATCTCATTCATCGAAATCCTTGCCCTCCAAAAACTTAGCCAGCGCTAAAGTAGAAATAAAGCTCTGCAAGGCCCAAGCAATACCAATATCTATATACCAGGTTCTACCCGTATTGACACTCAAAAGGCAACAGGCTCCAATTATCAAAATTCCCAACATATCGATACTGACAATCCTATCAGAAGGCGTCGGCCCTTTTAGAATTCTAAAAAGGCAGAAAAAACCGCTCAAAAGAAGTATACCAAAACCCCTTTTAAGAAAACCTGTCCAGGAGGAACCGGGAAGGAAAGATGCCGGCAAAGGGTGAAAAATAATCACACCCAGAACTAATATCAGAGTTAATAATCCTAAAATATAACTTCTCTTCCTCATTCTTCGAAAACCTTCTCTAATATCTTCTCAAATCTCTCAACGATTCTCTTTGTAGCCTCCTGAGAATCCTGAGTCTTCACGTCTATCCAGTGCACATACAAAACCTTCTGCTCGGGGTCAATGTCCACAGTGAGTGTCCCTGGGGTAAGGGTTATAGAATTGGCAAGAAATGTAAGGGCTGTGTCGGACTTAAATTTGGTGTGGACCTTCACAATCCCCGGCTTAAGGGGTCTGCGGGGATGAAGAACCCTATAAGCCACGTCTATATTCGCCTTAAAACACTCCCAGACGAAAAAGACAAAGTAATACAAAAACCATAAATATCTGCGCAGATGCCTGAAGAGATGAGGACGCTTAACAAAAAGTGTCCCTGTAAGAAAAGAAACCAGCCCTGCGACAAAAACCCCTGCAATGACCTCCTGGAATTTAGGGGGCCAGGTCAAAAGGAGCCAGACTATAAAACCAGAGACAAAAAGAATTAACCTGCTACTCATCTGTCAATCTTAAGTATATTCTTATAACTTAAGCCTTTGACGAGACTGTCCCGCGAAGCAGAAAGGAAATGAGAACTCAATCTAGGGAAAATTAAAGCTCCTGCGCCAATACATACTACCGAAAGGATTACCATAGCAGTCCTCATAAAATAGGGAACCTCTTTAACACTGCGATTTTCTTCTTGAGGCTTGCCGTAAAAAGCGAATTTCTGAACCTTCATAAATGAAGACAGTGTAAGAACACTTCCCCATACCGCCCAGAAAGCATAGAAAAAATGGCCTGAATTTATACAGGCCATAATTATAAGAAACTTGCTCCAAAATCCGTTAAAGGGGGGGACTCCTGAAATACTCATAGAAGCCACCAGACTAGTAGCGGAAGTTAAAGGCATATTTTCCCTTAAGCCGCCCATTCTCTCTAAATCTCTGGTGCCAACTGCATACTCCACTGCTCCGGAATTAAGGAAGAGCAAAGACTTGAATACTGAATGGTTAAAAAGGTGAAACAATCCCCCCAATATTCCCAGAGGAGTGCCTAAGCCTAAACCTAACATTATATAACCTACCTGGCTTATGGAATGATAAGCCAAAAGCCTCTTAAAATCCATCTGGCCTACGGCCAAGAGGACCCCTATCATTATAGAGAGGGTCCCTATAAACATAAATACGTTGAGGGTGAGTTTGTCTACGCCCAGAACATTATAAAATATCCTTATAAGGGCATATACTCCTAAAACCTTTATAAATACGCCTGAGAGAGTTGCAGATATGGGCGCAGGCGCAGAAGGATGAGCATCAGGAAGCCACGCATGAAAGGGGACCAAAGCAGACTTTAACCCAAAACCCATAATAAAAAGCGAACTTATCAGGAGAACGACCTTTGTATTTTTGGGATGCAGAGAAAAATATCGTGCCATATCAGCCATATTGAGGGTGGAAGTATAAGAATAAAGCAATCCTATCCCCAAGAGAATAAAAAGTGAAGCCACAGTGCTCATCACCATATATTTAAAAGAGGCCTCCAACTCCTCAGACTCCACACCGAAACCCACCAGGGCAAAACTGGCTACGGAAGAGATTTCTAAAAATACATAGAGGTTGAATATATCGCCTGTAAGGAGTACTGCCTCCATGCCGGCCAGCATCAAGAGAAACAGCGTATAGAATTTCCACTTAGAGGTAAACCTCTTCATATAGTCTATGGAGAATATGGTAATCATAAACGCACATAAGTTCAGTGTAATGAGCATAAACCTTGTCAATCCATCGCATACCATAACTATCCCAAAG
>CAYNIO010000082.1:0-5494 GCA_964397495.1 uncultured Planctomycetia bacterium | reverse complement strand
CAAAAGCGAAACCTCCTCACTAAGAAAAGAACTACCCACACCCTGGCCTTCAGAGGCTGGTGGCAGATAAGAAACAAGGGCCGTCTTTATTACAGTTTAGACAAACTCGGGCATTCAGGTTTTGAATTTAAGACCTCCCTGGCAGTGTTTAAAGAAAATTACATCAAATACCGCCTGGGTATCAAGACCAGAAAAAGGCCCATAACAAGAGAGGTTGTCTTTTTTGGCAGTTGGAAATTAAAAAAGAGCCTGGGATTGATATTTGAGGCAGAAATAGAAAAAGGCAGAACCCAAAGGTTTATATTTGGGGCACAGGCAACCCTCTTTTCAAAAAACAAAGTATCTTTGCGCCTAATGGATGAACGCAACCAAGACCTGAAGAAAGAGTTAAAAATTTCTATAAAGGTATTCGAGGGTGAAGGAGAAATTTTCCTGCGTTTCCTTAAATCCCAAAAAGAAAAGTCTGTATTTATAGGCGCGGGTTTTGGCTGGTAAGAGGTTTATATCTGGTAATCCTGAGGACCCAGCAAAACCACATACTCGCCCTTTATCTTGCGAGAAGAAAAAATCTCGTAAAGTTGCCCAGGATTCCCTCTTAAAACCTCCTCATGTATTTTGGTAAGTTCCTTCACTACACAGACCGCCCTTTGGGAGGCAAGTTCTTCTAAATCCCTTAGGGTCTTTAAAAGTCTGTAGGGAGACTCAAAGAATATAAGGGTGTAGTCTTTAAATCTTTCCAGGGCGCCCTTTAAGAGATTCCTTCTTTTCCCCCCGGAGTGGGGAAGAAACCCCAAAAACACGAACTTTGAAGGAGGTAGGCCTGAAATGGCCAAACTGGAAACTATGGACTCAGGCCCTGGGATAACGCTCATCTTTACATCCCGGCGTACGCATTCACGCACAATCAAAAATCCTGGGTCCTGAATACAGGGAAGCCCTGCATCAGAGACCAGGGCAATACTTTTGTCCTCCTCAAGAAGTTTCATTATCTGAGGCAATCTTCTTTTTTTGTTCTGCTCATAGAAACTTATCAAGGGGCTGTTTATATTGTGGTGTTTTAAAAGAATCCTGGTCCTGCGGGTATCTTCGCAGACAATGTAATCTACATCTTTCAAAATCTCAAGCGCCCTTAAGGTCAAATCCTTCAAATTCCCGATAGGGGTAGCAACGATATAAAGCATCTATTCCACAGTAACGGACTTGGCTAAATTGCGGGGTTTATCTACATCGTGCCCCAACTTATCAGCAATGTAATAGGCAAAGAGTTGCAAGGGGAGGGCTACCAATAGAGGGCTTAATTCCTCTCTTGCCAAGGGGACAAATATAGTTTCATCGCACAGGCAAGAGGTTTGCTTGTCTTGAGGGTTGAGCACTCCTACAACCTTGCCCCTGCGAGCCTTTATCTCCTGAATGTTAGAAAACATCTTTTCGTGCAGACCATCCATAGGGCTTATGCATACGACTGCCCGATATTCATCTATAAGGGCAATGGGGCCGTGCTTCATCTCTCCTGCAGGATAACCCTCTGCAGGAATATAAGATATCTCCTTTAATTTCAACGCGCCCTCTAAAGCAGAAGGATAATTTATGTTTCTCCCCAGAAAAAGAAAACAACCAAAACGAGAAAATCTGTAGGCAATCTTCCTTATGGAAGGTGCCTGCTTAAGAATCTCTTCCTGCAAAGAAGAAACTTTTTTTAATTCCTTAAGGAACCCCTTTAATCTCCGCGAACCTATTTTGCCCTTGAGGAAACCCAAATAAAGACTGAACAAAAATAAAACCTCTATCTGGGCAGTATAGGCCTTTGTAGAAGCCACCCCTATCTCTGGACCGGCATGGGTGTAAATAAGGGAATCCGCCTCTCTTGTAAGGGACGAACCCAATACGTTGCAGATGCCTAACGTCTTTAACCCGTTTTCTTTGGCCTGCCTCAAAGAGGCCAGAGTATCAGCGGTCTCTCCTGACTGAGATATGGTAAGGAACAATTCTTCTTTAGGGTAAGCGTTTAACCTTTTGTAGCGGAACTCTGAAGAAACCTCGCACACACACTGTACTCCTGAGAATTTTTCCAGAAGATATTTGCCTACCAGCCCTGCATGGAAGGCTGTGCCACAGGCGGCTATATGAACCCTCTTTATCCTCTTTAAGAATTTTGGGGAAATTTTAAGATGGGGGAAAATTATGTTTTGCTTTCTTGCGTAGAGGTTGAGCAGTTTTGCACTAATCTGAGGCTGCTCGTAAATTTCTTTAAGCATGAAATGTTTGTAGCCTTGCTTTTGGGCCTTGCTCTCAGAAAGATTTACCTTGTATATCCTTTTTTTCTGAGGCCTGCCTTGAAAATCATACAGGGAAACCCCCTTTGAGGTAAGGTCTGCCATTTGGCCATCGTTAAGATAAAGCACTCTATCGGTATAAGGAAGAAATGCGGGAATATCTGAAGCCAGAAAAAAACCCTGCGAGGATATGCCTACCAACAGGGGAGAGAAAAGCCTGGCCCCGATAATTCTGGAAGGCTCGTAAGAAGAAATGACTGCCAGGGCGAAACTTCCTTTTAGAAGGCTTGTGGTCCTGAGGACTGCTTTTAGCAAATCGCCTTTGTAGAACTTTTCAATAAGATGGGCGATGACCTCGGTGTCTGTTTGGGAGCGAAAAAGATGCCCCTCTTTAAGAAGTTGCTCTTTAAGGCTGGCGAAGTTTTCTATAATGCCATTGTGCACTACAAATATTTTATTATGGCAGTCTGTGTGGGGATGGGCATTCACCTTTGTTGGAGCGCCATGAGTTGCCCAACGGGTATGGGCTATGCCCACCTGGGAACGGATATGCTTATCTTTTATTTTGGATTTTAAATTCTGAATTCTCCCTTTGTCTTTGAAGAGAAATCCTCTTCCGTCTTCAAGGAGCGCCAACCCGCAGGAGTCATACCCGCGGTATTCTAAGCGGGAAAGAGAATCCAGAAGAACGTTTTTGGCGTCGAGTTTACCTATAAAAGAGGCGATGCCACACATCAGATAAACATACTGAATATCTTTCTCTGGGTGAAGTAAAAGATGAAAATTCCTGGATAGACAATAAATAAAAGAAAGGTAAACAAATCAAAGCCTGCACGCACCAGGCCTAAAACCCCGAGGAAAACCCAGAACACGCAAAGGGACAAACTGAGATAAAGAAGATTTCTTTTTCTGCGCAAAATACCCCACCCTCCTAAAAGGAATAGGCCTCCTATAACTATATAAAACAGGGCAACCCAAACCAAAAACGAAGGCTCAACATTGGTAGTCCCTAAGCGCTCATTCAGCAATTTTATAAATTTGGGATCTCGGGATAAAGGAATGGTGAGAACCCCTGAAAGCAGGGGTACCAGCCCCAGAATAAAAATGTTTATGAAGGCGAAGATTTTAATTCCTGCCAACCTCTCTTAAAAATCAACGACCCCAGCCGGATTTTTAATGAGACCTTGATTTAGACGACCCTTTAGGCCGGCTAAATCATCTGGTCGAATTAACCCCGATTCCTGAAAGGACGTCGGGGGAACCGGCGGCCGCCCCGCTCTAAAGGCGGGGTGTCCTGACCGGGCTAGACGATGGGGTCGGTCTAACGCCCTGTCTTTCAAAATCTCAAAACAACTAGATAAATTATTATTGCAAACTTTGTCCTTTATCTTCAATTTAATTTTCTCCAGTATTTCAAAACGACCCCAGCCGGATTTGAACCGGCGCCGTGGGCTCGAAAGGCCCATGTCCTGACCGGGCTAGACGATGGGGTCGTTATTTATCAATCTCTTGAAAGAATTACCGCCCTTATATCTCTTCAACTGCCTCTCCCGCTTTATGGCCTCTGTTTTACAATGATGCGCCTCTTTATATACCAACCTAAAGGGGCCTCTCCTCCTTGTAGACCTCACCTTGCCTCTATTGTGTTGCTGGAGGCGTTGGGCAATATTTGAGGTGTACCCAGTATAGTATCTTCCATCTTTTATGCTTTTTAATATATACACCCACCACATTATTTTAACCGGCAGCCGCCCCGCTCTAAAGGCGGGGTGTCCTGACCGGGCTAGACGATGGGGTCGGTGAAGATAAATATAAGATACGAAACCTTCCCTGTCAACCTTTGAATTATTATTCCTCGGAAATAATGCGTGCGGAAGAAGCGACTCTGTCATCTTGAGTCACCTTGATGATGCGCACCCCTTGGGTGGAGCGCGAAGACTTTCTTATGTCTTTGGCATTGACCCTGATTAAAACTCCCTTTTGCGTCACACACATAATCTGGTCGTCAGGCGAGACAATGAGGATGCTGCAGATATCGCCCGTCTTGGAAGAAACTTTCATGTTCTTTATGCCCTTTCCTCCTCGAGACTGGAGTCTATATTCTTTTATCCCCGTCCTTTTGGCAAACCCTTTTTCAGAGATGCTTAATATATCTAAACTCTTTTCTAACTTTTTATCTATAACCTGCATGCCCACAACTTCATCGCCCTTCCCTAAGGCCAGCCCCTTAACCCCCCTAGCCTGCCTCCCCATAGACCTTATCTGAGCCTGAGGGAATCTTATGCTCTGACCCTTGCGGGTAGCCAGAAAAACCTCATGTTTAGAGGAAGCCAAGGCCGCGCCCACGAGCAAATCTTCCTTGTCTAATCCCACAATAATCAAGCCTTTCTTTGTAGGTTTGCCCAATTTTGCTAATTCTACCTTTTTAACCAACCCCTTCTTTGTTGCTAAAACTAAATATCGTTGGTCTTCAAGATTTTTAAGGGAAAGCACTTGGGTTATCCTTTCCTGAGAAGAAAGGTGCAGGAGATTTATTATATTTCTTCCCACAGAGGTTCGGGACCCTGCAGGGATATTATAGACCTTAAGCCAGTAGAGCTTGCCCCTGTCGGTGAAGAACAAAAGGTAATCCTTGGTGGAAGCAACAAACAGGTGTTCCACAAAATCCTCCTCTTTGGTCTGCATAGAGGTAACGCCCCTTCCTCCCCTCCTCTGTTGTCGATAAGCCTCCAGGCCCTGCCTCTTTATATATCCCCTATGGGTTATGGTAATAACCATATCTTCCTCGTGGATTAAATCTTCCATATCTATCTCTTCTCTTTGGGCAATTATCTGGGTGCGCCTGGGGTCTCCAAAGGTCTCTTTGATTTTAGCCAACTCCTCCTTTATTAAAGCAAACACCTTTTTCTCCGAAGCCAGAATTCCCTCTAAGTATTCTATGCGCTTTATCAATTCTAAATATTCTGCGTCTATCTTCTTCCTTTCTAAATTTGTCAGCCTCTGAAGTTGCATCTCCAAAATTGCCTGGGCCTGAACACTGCTTAATCCGATTTGTTTCATAAGTTTTTCTTTGGCCTCACTGGGGTTGGCTGACTTTTTAATTATGGATATTACCCTGTCTATAAACTTTAAAGCCTTTTTAAAACCCTCTAATATATGTGCGCGTTTTTTGGCCTTATCCAGTTCGAAGCGGGTTCTACGCACAATTATCTGCTTGCGGT
>CAYNIO010000081.1:0-5578 GCA_964397495.1 uncultured Planctomycetia bacterium | reverse complement strand
AGAAAGAGACAAATTGATTGTTGAATCCCGTTTACCAAATGCATCTACACTGTTTTTTTCAGCAGTATTCAGTCTATTTCCTATAGGCATTCTTATGGCAGGGGCCTATTTTTCTGTCAAGTATTCGTTGATTATAAGTTTTATTCTTTTTATGTTCTCCTTAGCGTATTTTATTAACGCTGTAATATATCTTTGCATATCCTGGACGTTATCGAAGTCGGATTTTCATTCTCTTCCTGAAAATTATAGGAAGACGCTTTTTATTTCTATTTTTAACCAAAGTAATTTGGGGGGGATATTTTATCCACCGTTATTTTTTATTCTGCCTGAAAGATTTTTTAGAAGGTTTTTTCCTTATCAGTATCGTCGAGTAGAAAGTTTAGAGGCAGAATTTCTAAAACGCCGTCTAGACTCACTGATAATAAGGTTGAGAAAGATCCTTCTTGATATTTTGCCGGACGTTCCCGGCGAAAGGGATTTGGCTGATTTTAAATTCTGGGAATGGGATTCTGTGTATCTGGATATGGAATTCGATGATTACAGGCGTTTCATACGCGGCATACGCGACTGGATAGGGACAGGTAGTTGTCGTGTATGTCCAAAGGGGTGGGAGGCAAAGAATTTTATGTATCTTGCTAATATAATGTGGTGTCCTTCTTTATATAACGAAGCCGCTATAACTGCGGATGGAGAATTGGAAGATTACAAAAACATCCATACAATAATACAGAGAAGGATTGAGAGTTCTGAAGGGTGCATTACAATTGATTCTTTCCGGAGACTTATGGCCGAAGTATATGCGCTGTATTACTATCTTAATTATTATCTTCCAAACAAAGATGATATAGAGAATGGTACTATACGTAGCAGCCGTGATTATAAAATACGCCTTCCTTTTACACAAAGTGCACCTTTTAATCCTATGCCTAGAAAAGCCTGTGCGAATATTGGTGCAGGGCTCACCGGTATAGAATTGATAAGCAATTGGCCGCCTGAGAATGAAATTCTTCTTTTGATTGATATAAATCCCTTTGTTGCAGAAGTGCTGGATTATTATGCAGGTTATGTAGGAAAAAATAATATTGTAGTTGTTGAAGCAGATGCGGCAAGCTCAAAACTTCAGGAGCATCTGCCAATAGATGAAGGTGTTTTTGGAACTGTGCAGATGGATTCTGTTCTGCACTATGCTGGGAGTGCAGAGGAGAGAAAGCGCATTTTCAAAAACACCTTTCGTATGTTAGGACCCCGAGGAAGACTTGTTGTTAACGATACTACTATTACAGGAGTTGTGGATCCGAATGTTAGAGATAAAGATTATGGCTGGATATTGAAAAGTGAAATTGAAACACTCGGCTTTACCATAACCTTTTTTAATGTGGAAAGAAAGCAGCGCAGCAGATATTTAGGAGGAGATGCGATAGAGTTTGTGGTGTCAATAATTGCAGAGAAGCAAAGTGATGCGTCTTTTGGACAAGATGCCTGTGTGTTTCCGGCCTTTTTTCTATTTGTGCTGTTGATGTTTTCCTTAGGGGTTACAACCACGATATTTGCAGGGTTTTCTGTGGTAATGGCTGCTGTAGGGTTGATGTTTATAGTTAATTCTGCAGGTTTGCGGAGGCGTCCAAGGAGGTTCAAGAAGACAGGAGGGCAAAGGAGCGGAATACAGGAATTGGAGAAGTTGAAGGGGGTAATGTCTCAATTGAGGAATGCCGGCGTAGAGGAGTTAGTTGAGGCGTTGCAGGATTCATCACGCGAAAATGCGTTGAGGAGGGAAGCGGCAGTGCTGCTCCTTGCCTTAAGAAAAGGTGATAATGACTACATTGCAAGGAGGCTTCTTGAAACAGCAGAGGGAGATAGAAATTTCTATACCAGAGAAAAGGCCATTATAGCGTTATCTATTAGGGTCGCTGGGGGAGAGTTTCCTGAGAGCATGGCAGAAGAAGCAATTTCCGCAATAAGGAACTTGGTTTCAGAGCCATATCCCCGGAAAATGGTATGCGTAGAATTAGCCTATCTATTATTTGCAGGGATATTGGGGAAATATTTACAAAGCAAAAGGGGCCAGATAAATACCATATTGTCTAAAATAGAAGGAGAAGAAAGGGCAGGAAAAGTTATCCGGATGGCTAAATATTTGTTCGATGTAGATATTAAAGAGCGCATAAGGGACGGTCTGCGTAATTTGCCCCACAATACCACTATTTCCAAGGCAGAGTTTGCAGTGTCTCTTTCTGAGGATTTAATGCGAGATGCTGTTTCTTCAGGCGTCAGATACGATTCATATTACAATAATTTTTTTGAGATAGTAATTATGGGTCTGTTGGCTTCTGTGGCTGGGGAAGAGGCTTTCAGGGATTATATTACAGTTACGCCGGGCGTAAGAGGTAGTATAAAAACAGGAGAGCAAGGCCCCTTTGATGCTTCGCTTGTTTTAATAGTTTGTAATCATAATCAAGAGAGGAGCCCCTTAATTACAGCGATTATAGAGAAGAGCGAAGAATTCAGAACAAGGTTTGGCAGAAGTTTAAGGGTGGATTCCCGTGCTCTTTATCGGGCTCCTCAAGGTGAGCCTGGGGCTTTACAATTTATGAGAAGAGATAATATCCTAAGAAGACATATTCCTGTAACTTTAACTTCTGAGGATGTTTTAGAGGCCAAGGCCATATTTGTAATGACTTCTGCGCAGAAGAGAGAATTGGAAAGAAGATTCCCTCAGGCAAGAGGAAAAGTTTTTCTCCTGCTTCCGCAGCAGGAGATTCATATAAACCCCAGAGAAGACTATGTTTCGCCCTGTCCTTATCAGGGATTAAGAGGATTAATTTCTGGCAACATTTCTTTGATAGTGGAGAGGATAAGAAAGGCCATAGATGGGCAGTTAGAAGATGGTTCTTGCGGCGCAGATTCGCGCAGCCATGGGAAACCCTCTCCCAAATGTCTATTTATGACTTTCTCTTTAGGTTTGGTGGTTTCAATTTCTCTTGCAGGGCTTTTCGGAGTTTGGTCATTGGTGTATATAATTCCTTTTATATCTCAATTGTTCTATATCTTCCTGGGCTATCTGGGTTTATTGAAAGAAAACCAACTAATACGGGAACTCCAGAACAAATCTCCCCCTTCAAGATGGTATTATCTCCTGGAGACCTCCTGCCCACTTTCCAATGTGAATGCAACATCTGAGGTTGAACATCAAATGTTGCAGATAAGGGTAAATCCTGTGATGAAAAGATTCCACCCCATCTTTCAGAAAGCCCTCCTTTATGGCCATGAATTGAATCCTTTGCACAGGGTGCCTTTTGCGGGCGAATGCCTTACGACTGTTTCAGACGTTATTTTTATTCCTTTATATATGTTGTTTGTTGCTGTAAAAGGATGTAATTTTTCAATCACTGCGGCCAATGTATATAATGTCTTTAAGGGGCAGGGTCTAAAAGAGGGTGGCCTTTCCCGTGGCTGTAGGTGCCCTCTCCCTGCCTCTTTCCAGCCTCAACATAAAGATTGTTGTTGTTTCTGCTGGGGGATGGCTATATTAGGGGCAGGATTATTCTTCAGCAATCTATGGGAATCCGGGATATTTGCCTTGCCGTTTGGCGTCTTTTTCCTAATTGTTTTTCTGGCCGCACCTTTATTGTTTTTCCTCCTGCCAGAGGGAGGAAGGCAATCTACGGTTCCTTCAGAAATTGTATCCCTGAGTGTGCAGGGGAAGATACAAGAAGCATTGGTTTCCTTTGGGCAGTTGAATGAGAAACTGCAGAGGGTTTATTTACGTGTAATTTTAAATGCAATTAAGGACAAAATCGACTCCATCGAAAGATATCCGCCCACAATATTACTCGATGTATTCAGGTTTCTAAGAGGGATAAAAGAAAACAGGAATATATCAAGCGGCATAAGAGGTTTGGTTGACGCGCACATAGAGGAGTTGCTTGCCTATATAGGATTAAGTCAAATACAATCTTCGCAGAGCCCTGAAGAAATCCTGAAGGTTTTGCGACGCATGAAATATATGGGTTTAATTGACAGCGAGGGGAATGCGCCTTATTTTCTTGATTACGGCGAAGTTTTCGGCCCTCAAAATAATCCTTATGAGGGAAAAACAAATCTGCCTGAGGTCATTATCTGGCGGCTGCGCAACGGCCATCCTGTTCCTTTAGACCTGGCAAGCCTAAAAGGGTTATTCCGGAACATCCTTCTGTATAACCGTTTAATTTCAAAGAATGAGGAGGTTCAAAAAGGTCCTGATACAGGAGATGAGTACCGCAATCCATTCTTTGATAGTACGCCTAAGGACATATCCGATTTTGCCGCCTATGCTATAGGAAAGTTGCTGGGAAGGCAATTCAGCGAGGCGTTCTCTTACCTAAACGATATAGAAAGCATTATTTCAGAGATAAAAAGACTTTTGGACGGTTTAGAAGCATCCGGTTTGTATGGGGAAGAAAGATTATGGGTAAAAGATATCATTCCCAATTTTTTATTAAGGGTAGAGGATAAATTAGGAAGGATAAGACAGGTGTTAATAAATGCCTCTTTGCACGATGGCAGAGTCAGATTAATGCAGCAGGATATAGATGTTATAGAATTAGTGAGAGATGTGGTAGGCAGGAAACAGAAAGAGGCAGGCCAAAAAAATATTGAATTTGAGATTTCAGGCTCAGGCCGTATTTTCAGTTTCTACGATGTGGTGCGCGATATCCTAAAGAACCTTATTGATAACGCTATAAAGTATTCTTACCAAAATAGTACAGTGACTATCAGAGTTGAAGAGAGAGAAGGCGTTATCCTTATAGAGGTTAAAGATGAAGGTTTAGGCATAAACAAAGAAGACCAGGAGCGGATATGGGAAGGTTGTATTATTCCCATCGAGGAATTAAACGGCATTATTCACCGTACTGGGCAGGGTTTGCCTCTTACTAAAGATAATGTAAAGTTGCTGGGCGGCAATATTCAAGTATTTAGCGAAGGTCGAGGTAAGGGAAGCACTTTTACTGTTCAGTTGCCTAAACAATCAGATTTATCCCGCAGCCCCGACCTTACCCATATTATTTCGACCTTCAGGCATGACATAGACAACAAGGTGACGGTAATAAGAGGGTATGTGGATACAATTTTAGAGAACCCAGGGTCTGCCTTGGGTAAGAAACAGCACGAGATGCTTGTAGAGATTCGAGAGAGATTAGAAGATGTAAACCAGGCATTGGAGGCAATTAGGGGGCTGTGCGTGCAAGATTTGCACCAGAATTTTTCTGGACATACGTTAGCGAATAAATATTCAGGGTTTGCATGTATAGAGTTGCTGTTGGGAATTTCCGCTTTGTTAATTCTAGGTTCGTTATTGTTTAATCCCCCTGCTTTTTCTTTAGGGGCTGTTCTTTTAACCGCGGGGGGTTTATATTGTTTGTGTCGGCTAATAAAAATACTTAGCCCTCCCTGCTGCCAAGCATCTGCCAAACCCCCCGGGTTTTCTTTTAAGTGCGACAAAAAAGGGAGATACGGTTTCTTCGGCAATCTCAACACGGAGTATATTCAGGGCATAGAGGCCCTCGTGGCTGAGAGCCGGTAAAAAGACGCCGCCCTTGTC
>CAYNIO010000080.1:0-5625 GCA_964397495.1 uncultured Planctomycetia bacterium | reverse complement strand
GACTCAGATGCCTCAGGGGGTAATACCATAGATGCCTCAGACGGCACAAATATAGACAGCGGAGGCAATATCAACTGGCTGTTTGTTGAGTCGCAGGTTTCAGGATTATCCGTGTGGGAATCAGAAAGGTCTACCCATATTCTCTATATCTGTGACGATGAGCAAGAAGACCGCAGGAAAAGAGGCTTCGTCGTCCACCTTCCACAAATTTCGATTGTTCTGGAACATCCCCTTGTAAAAAGGTAATCCTTATACCTCTAAATCTACAGAGAAATGGAAACGGGATTTGCTCTTTTCAGTAAGGGGTTCGTCTCCCAGGGGAAAGCCCCATTCTAATCTCAGGAAGGCTTTCTGCAGTAGTTTTATCCGCAATCCCACCCCCAGGCTTTTGAGGTTGCAGGTGGATTTTCCTCCTTCAAAGGTCCTTCTTTTTTTCCCATATCCATAGTCAAAGAATATTAGGCCGGTTATCTCTTCTTTTAGAAGTTCTTTATCCAGAGGCAATTTTAATGATGAGGGAATGAAGAACATAGGAATCAAGAGTTCTAAGTTTACCTGAAGGGCATCATCTGCAAGGCAATCACCTGCAGGGTAGCCTCTTACAGAATCGATTCCTCCCAGAGAGAACTGTTCCTGGGGAGAGAGGGTGGTGGAAGAAATCTGGGATTTTAATTTCAAATTTCCCTCAAGGTTAAAAGGCAGGATATTCCTGCACCCGAATTCCAGATTAAATTTGGTGAATGTGTTTTTTGCTCCTCTGGAGGAAAGCGCAGATTTCCTCCTTGCCCCGAATAGATTGATACCCTGGGAGAGTTCAGGCCCGACATAAATTACAGTCTTTGGTGTTTTAAAGGTAAAGTTCCCTCCCCAGCGCAGTATCCTTAATCTATCTTTACTGGAGGTCCCGGTGTAGGTCTTGATACATTTGTCTTTGATATCCAGACCGGTATAAATTTCTCCTAAGTACCTGGCTCCTTCAAAAATATCCTGATAGATGAAGAAACTTACATTTTTTGTCCGGCCATCGATTCCATACTCTTCAAATTCCTTTTTGGGAAAAGACTTGCTGTAACTGTAGCCGTACATAATAGAGGTTCCAGATTTTGTAAGGGGAATTCTATGATAGATATAAAGGCCACTGAAATTTTTTCCAAATGTATAACCGCCTAACAGAATATCGTCAAGCCCCAGAAAATTATTGTATCTTGCTCCAAAAGTTTTTCTCTGTTTTCCTGTGTATTTTACCCCTTCATTATTAAAGTTGTAGGTAAAGTGCAGGGGGAAGCGGGTATTTACATCTAAGAGGATATCGGTGGTTTGGGGTTTTTTGCCTGCATGGAGTACGGCCTTTACCCTCCTGTCAGGATTTTTGTTCATAAGATATAAACTCTGAGAGATTTTTTCATAGCGCAAGACCTCTCCAGGTTTAATTTTCCAGTAATAGGCAAGTTTATTTTTGTCAAAATATTTATGTTCCTTGATTTCTAATTTCCCCATCTTTGCCTCGACAACCTGAAGAATAACCACTCCTTCTTTAATCTCCTGAGGAGGGACAAAGCAAGCAGCAATAATCCCCTTTTTTAAGTATTCCTCTTCGATTCTTTTGGCTAGTTCATCGAGTTCTTTAAGGCTCAGTTCCTTGTCTTCATATTTTTCTAAGAGGGGCTTGAATTCCTCAGGAGAAACACTTTCGCAGCCTTTCAATTCTATCTTTTTAACATAGAATTTAACTTCCTCCTCAACCTTTCTGGCTTCTTCTTTCTTGATTTCAGGAATTTTTGCAGGTGAAACTTTTAATTTTTTCTCCAATTCTTTGCGCAGGGAGCGGTCTATTTCTCGGGTGGCCTGGTCCACCTTGGTCTGGGAATAGAGGGTAGGGTTAAAGAGGAGGATTGTTATCGCACCTATCAACAGATTTTTGGACAGCACAATTTTAAAATATATCACAAATCTTAACAGGTTCAAGTTCTAATAAGGGGTATTGAAGAGTGGGTTTTTTGTGTTAGTATTATTCTAAGATGTTTAAAAGAGCCTCTATAAACCTGCCTTTGCACCACGGTCATGCCCCGCGTTGGCTTTTTGAGAAGATGGTAAAATTGTCTACAGCCATATGCTATATTCTTGTCAAGGAGCACGGTAGAGAATATTTTTTAGAAAGGATATCCTGTCCTTTCTGGTTTCAATCTCTGGGGTGTGTTTTGGGGTTTGACTGGCATTCATCAGGTCTTACCACTACAGTATGTGGGGCCTTGAAGGAATCTTTCAAGAATTTGTCTCAAGAACTGGGAATATTTATATGTGGAGGTAAAGGAAGGGTTTCTCGCCGTACTCCTCAGGAGATTGAGGAGATTTCTCTGCGTTTGGGCAGAGAGCCTTCGAGTTGGGTTTATGCTTCGCGTATGAGCGCCAAGGTAGACAACAGTTGCCTTCAGGATGGATTTAACCTTTATCATCACACCTTTATCTTCACTATTGATGGAGATTGGGCAGTAATTCAGCAGGGAATGAATGATGATGGATGGGCAAGGCGTTATCATTGGCTTTCTTCGAGGTTTAATTCATTTGTCCTTGAGCCCCATCAGGCTGTAGTCTCTGATGTAAAGAGAGAGGTCCTTAACTTAGTAGATAGAAGCATTAAAGAGACCCAGCAGACCATGGTTTGTCTTTCTTATCAGAGACCTTCCTCTTTAATGAGAGACTTAAATTTACTGAAGGAAGACAGAACCCTTCCTCTACGGCATAAAGTTCTTCTTGAGGATATAAATCCGCAGAGACTGGAAAGAATTTTTCTTAAGACCTACGAGAGAAAACCCCAAGATTTTGAAGAATTAGTGGGAAGCAAAGATGTGGGCCCAAAGACCTTAAGGGCTCTGGCTTTGGTCTCTGAAATAATTTATGGCAAGCCTCTAAGTTTCCGGGATCCTGCGCGTTTCAGTTTTGCCCATGGAGGAAAAGACGCCCATCCCTATCCTGTAGACAGAAAAAATTATCAAAATAGCATAGATATTCTCAATGATGCAATTAGAAGGGCAAAGGTTGGCTATAGCGATAAATTAAAGGCCTTGAGGAACCTTTACAGATTTTATCAAGGAGGTTTAGGATGAGAGTATTGATAGTTTATTATTCGCGCACAGGAAACACCAAGAAGATGGCTAAAATTATTGCAGATTCTATCAAAGAGGAAGGTTTGGAAACAATTCTTAAAGAGGCAGAAAGAACCTCGCCTCAGGAATTACTTGAATACCAAGGCATAATTATGGGAACCCCGGTATATTATGGAAGTATGGCCCACCCTCTTAAGAAACTTCTGGATGAATCTGTAAGATTTCATGGAGAATTAGAAGGGAAGATTGGAGGGGCCTTTAGTTCTTCTGCCAATGTAGGAGGAGGCAACGAAACAGCAGTCTTGGATATCCTGAAGGCCATGCTTATCCACGGTATGATTGTTCAGGGAGATTCTAGAGGAGACCATTATGGACCAGTATCCATTGGAGTGCCTGACAGGAGAGCAGAGAGAGAATGCAAAAGATTTGGAAAAAGAGTTGCTCATTTGATAAAATTAGTATTTAATAAATAATTATGATAATCTTAATTCTACTCTTGGCAGGTTTTGTGTTGACTATTGTTTTCCTCCTCAAATCTCTGGGAGGGGCTTCCCGCACAAGAGAACTTGAAATTCAACTGGAGTTAAAAGAGGAAGAAATAAAAAATCTCAAGAGAGAGGTTGAGTCTTTGCGCGAGGTGTACGAGGGCTTAAAGGCTCAGTATGAAGAGTTAGAAAACTCCATACAGGAAAGGGAAGCAGGGGCTTGAGATTGAGGGTATTTATTCTACTTTTGGCTTTAGAAATGTCTGGTTGCGCAGCTTTTATAGCTGCAGGCGGTAAGGGTTTAGGCGGTGAGGTAGTAAGCAATGATACCCTTAAAGAGACCATAGACCAAGACTTTCCTGCTATTTTTCATAATGCTTTGTATGTCCTGCACAAGAGAGGATACGAGGTTTCTCAAGACAGGGACAAGAAGATTCTTGTTGCCCAAAAGGAAAATATAAAGGTCTGGGTATATTTTTATAATCCTGTGCCTCAGACTACTGAAGTAAAAGTTAGGGTTTGGGAGAATGGGAAGCCTGATTTAGAAGAAGCCTCTTGCCTTATAAATGCCATATTCAAGGAGAGTTATAATCCCTCGCAATTCCTTGAGTAGCAATTGACTTCCCTCTTAAATATTTGACAAATCTTGTAGAGCCCCTATCATTAAATACACTATGAGGATAAAACAGATTAACCCATCGAGCATTGAGCAGATACCTTCGGATTCCAAGGTGGCAGTTTTGGTCTTCCATAGCCCTGGCCTTGTTCTCTGGAGGGAAAACAAACCCTTTCTCCAGGAGATAGCAGACTCTTTCAAAGAGGCGGATTTCTTTAGTATAAATGTTAACAAAAGCCCCTTGGCTAAGTCTCTGAATATAAAAGCAGTCCCCAGCTTAGCGTATATCGTAGACAGAGAACTTTTTAGGATAGAACAGGTTTTGCCTCCGCCCCAAAAAATTGTCTCCGTACTGGAAGGTATCCTTAAAGGTAAGGTATATAAAGAACTAAAACTTATACGCAAGATAAAAGAGGGTATAGATTCTGAAGAGTCTCTTAAGGAATTTTATTCGTATATTGCCTCTACAACCAAGAATGGGAGAGTTAAAACGCTCTTTAATAAGATAGCCCAAGAATCTAAAGGGCATGCTTTGCTTTTGCAGGAGTTCTTGGAGAAGTTAAGCGGACAGATTTATGTGCCTTCTATAGAGCAGGCTTTAACTAAAATAGGCAGTCCTGAGAGTTTTTCTCTTCTGGGAGCGATTACTATGGCCCTGAAACTTGAACGCCAGGCTATAAAGTTTTACAGGAAATTGTCGTCTTATTCAGGAGAGAGGCTGTTCAGAAAGATTGCTCAACAGGAAGGAAGGCATCTTAGGGTATTAAAAAAGGAAGTCGACTATCTGAAGAAAAAGAAATTACTGGAAGAAATTGACTCCAAATTTATAAGCCCGCATCTTGAGGAGGTATTTAGATGAAGTATTTTCTGGGCATAACGACCTTTCCTGATCTGGAAACCGCCCGCAGCGTATCAAAAAAACTTTTGGAGTATAAGTTGTGTGCCTGTATAAACGTATTGGAAGGCGCAGACTCCCTATACTGGTGGGAGGGAAAAATTCAGGAGGAGAAGGAGGTCATCGTTTTTATTAAAACCAAGGAACAAAACATCTCTCTTCTTAAGGAGAAGATAAAAGAACTCCACCCCTACCAGGTTCCTGAGCTGATATTTTTACAGATAGAAGAAGGCCTTAAGGAGTATTTGAACTGGGTAGAAAGGGAGTGCTAATATGCAGAGTTTTTATAATCTTAATTTCTCTATAAGAGGCCCCTTTGCGCCTTTGGCTTGCCTTCTGGCAGGGTTATTGGTGAGTTTAACTCCCTGCGTTTACCCCCTAATACCTATTTATGCCTCCCTAATTCTTAAAAGTTCTGGAAAGAGTTTAATGCGCAGGGTAGTCTTATCACTTTATTACCTTTTAGGATTGGCAGTCATTTTTTCTTTCTTAGGCGTATTTTCCTCTCTCATGGGGAAAATTTTT
>CAYNIO010000079.1:0-5663 GCA_964397495.1 uncultured Planctomycetia bacterium | reverse complement strand
TATACTTGAAAAAGAACAGTCTCATTGAACTTCCTGTTGAGCTACGGGCGCAAATTGTATCAGATGCTTCCCGCTTTCGCATTTCTGCTTCAGCGGGATTAATTCGACTAGTCCTTTTTCTACGTAAGTATACTTGAAAAAGAACAGTCTCATTGAACTTCCTGTTGAGCTACGGGCGCAAATGTCAACAAGGCTTTTCAAAGACCCTTTTTTCTGTTTACATAGTAATTAAAGGCGTAAAAATATTTCTTGAAACTCTCTGCAGAGGAGTTATACCTGTTGTCAAACCATAAAAAGTCGGCCAATAATTCCCGCAGACGCAGTATCTCTTTTAAACGGGACTTATTTTTTTCATCTTTAATGGTTAAATCCAAAAGTTCAAAAGCCCTGAGGGCAGCCTGTCTGGAATATTCTTCTTTTTGTTTTTGTTTCCAATTTATAGCCCTTATAACCTCACTGCCCACATTTGCCAATTGTTCAGGTAAAGATAATTCAAACCATCTGCCGCGGGCTAATTCTTTATGTTGGTAATTCATCTTAATATTAATTTATCTATTATTGCTTTTATTTTCTCTCTCATTTGAGGGCTGTCAACTCCTCTGCTAAAATTACCTGAAGTCGGTCTTAAATTAATTACTGAATCAAACTCTATCCAGTCCTGCTCTGCTTCGTCAGGATAAATATTAATTCCCCAAAGGCTCTCTTGTTTGGAGCCTCTCTTTAACAACTCTGCTTCCTCATCTGAGTGTAATTCCCCTCCTATAGCCATTATTTCTTTTTCTATATCTACAACTGCCTTAACCAACTTTCCAAAGGTATCTCTGGCTATTTTTTTTATCTCTTCTAAAGATATTTTATCTTCTACTATCTTCATCTTCTATATATAATTCTTCTTGGTCTGGTCGGGGCGAGCGGATTTGCAACCAACAATCGCTGTAAAGCGATCTTTATTTTGTTGGTTCCAAATATCTGTCTCCAACTCCAATATAACCCTGGTTATATGAAAGAACGTTGGTCTAAAAATCATGGTCGGGGCGAGCGGATTTGAACCGCTGACCTCCTGGTCCCAAACCAGGCGCTCTAGCCAAACTGAGCCACGCCCCGGCACACTTCTACGACCGCATCCCTATAAAATAACCTATATTTGCGAATGATTATAACACAGCAGATTTCTTAAGGAAAGTCTTAAGTTTCCTGAAGGCTTGGGAACGGTGGCTTATCTCATTCTTAACTCTAAGAGGAAGTTGGGCAAAGGTCTTTTTGTATTGGGGAATATAAAATAAAGGGTCGTATCCAAACCCATTTTTCCCTTTAGGAATAAAATCTATATAACCATAAACCTTACCCTGAAAGGTCTTTATTATCCCTTCAGGAGAAGCCAAGGCCAGAGTGCATATAAAGTAAGCCCTCCTCTTATTGAAAGGTACACCCTCCAAAAGCCTAAGTAGTTTCCTGTTATTGTCCTCGTCTCTTCCACTCCTTGAGAATCTTGCTGAACGAATTCCCGGTGCTCCACCCAAAAAGGGAACGACCAACCCTGAATCCTCACCCACACTGAGGCAATTGAAAAAACAGGCAGTCTCCAAAGCCTTTTTTTTGGCATTTTCAAGAAAGGTATATCCATTCTCTTTTACGCAAGGGGCATTTTTAAACCGACCGAGAAACCGTAGTCTAAACCCACAGTCCTTCAGAATCTTCCTTATCTCTCTAAATTTACCCTGATTTTTAGTAGCAATAATCAATTCCTTCTTAAGCATAAACCTCACGAAGTATATCTTTAAGTAACTGTTGTTCTATATCGAGAATTCTCTGGATTCCCTTCTGGGCCAGGGAAAGGAGCCTGTCTAAGTCTTTCTGACTAAACACTCCAGACTCAGCTGTGCCCTGAATCTCTACAAATTCCCCCTCCAGGGTAGAAACCACATTGAAATCCACATCTGCCTCTGAATCCTCCTTGTAGTCTAAATCCAAAATATGTACACCCTTCCATATGCCCACACTTACTGCTCCCACAATTCTGGTAAGCATGGGGGTTTTAATGAGTTTATCCTCTTTAAAAGTGCTTAGAGCCTGCACCAGGCTTAAGAAACCTGCATTTACACAAGAAGTGCGCGTGCCTCCATCAGCCTGAATAACATCACAATCTATCCACAGGGTGCGTTCTCCCAATTTCTCTAAATCTATACAACTCCTTAAAGCCCTGCCTACCAGACGCTGAATCTCTAAATTTCTCCCAGAGATTTTATCTCTATTTATGCGAGTAGAACAGGAATAGGGCAGAAGATTGTATTCACAAGTAAGCCAACCTGTGCCTTTCCCTTTAAGAAATGAAGGCACTCCATCTTGAAGGGTGCAACCTGCAAGGACCAAAGTATTTCCCTGTTGATAGAGACAGGAACCAGCAATGCCTTTCACAAATCCCAATTGAATGTTCACAGGTCTTAATTGGGCGGGTCCTCTCTCATCATGCCTCTGAATCATCTTCCAACCTCCTGTAAATATCTTTGCCTTCCGCATCAATTCCTACCAGGACAGGGAAATCCTTTACCTCTAATCTGTATATAGCCTCTGGTCCTAATTCTCTGAAGGCTACAATCTCTGAATTTAGAATCTTCCTTGAAAGCAATGCCCCGCATCCTGCAGGAGCAATAAGGTATACTGCTTTATATTTGCGGAAGAGGAATCTTGCTTCAGAGGACCTCTTCCCTTTGCCAATAGTTATTTTAAGACCATTCTTAAACAAAACCTTTAAGAACTTATCCATACGAGAAGAAGTTGTAGGTCCACAGGAAATAACTTTGTGTCTGCGCACCACAGGTCCGCAATAGTATATGGGGCTTTTTTCTAATTTCAAAGGCAGAGGCTGAGATTTGTTTATGAGTCTAACTAACTTCTGATGGGCCTGGTCCCTGGCAGTGTATATCACTCCTGAAATTAGAAGATAATCACCTGCACGCAATTTTCTTAAATTCCCATCTTTGCAGGGAAGATAAAGATGCTTCATTTTAGATGCAGGGTTGCACTCCTTAAGGCATGGCAACTCACATTAACCCCCACGGGCAGACCTGCAATATGGGTAGGATGGGTCTTTATCCTTACCGCCAATACTGTGTGTCTTCCTCCCAGTCCCATAACCCCTATATTTAAACTATTAAGCCTATTCCATAATCTCTTCTCTAAAATCTGAAAAGACTTATGTTTAGAAGGCCTATCAAGCCTCTCCAGCAGGGCCTTTTTTGCAAGAAGCAAAGCATAATCAGATGTTCCTCCAACCCCCACACCTACCACAAACGGAGGACAGGCATCTGGCCCAGCACCTTTTACCACTTCAACAATAAAATCTTCTATCTCCTGCCAATCTGCTGTAGGGCTAAACATCTTAAGGCGAGACTTATTTTCACTGCCAAAGCCTTTAGGCAATACAGTAATCTTAAGGCCTCTGCCTCTTCCAAACTCTAAATGCAGCAAGGGTTCTCCATGAAAGGGAAAACCTCTTTTAAGGGGCCAGACAAAAGAGGCACGCAGGGGAAAATCCCGGTAAGAATCTCTTACTCCTTTTTTTACGGCATCTATAAGTTCTTTAGTTAACCTCACATCTCTTCCCGCCTCCAAAAAAACTACAGGCAGTCCTGTATCCTGGCATATAGGAAGCAGCTTTTTATGGGCAATAAGGGCATTCTCTACAACAAGCCCCAAAAAGTATTTTGCCTTTTTATTTCTCTCGTCGGCATAGGATTTCTTTAGAAGACGCAAAATATCCTTTCTTAAGGAAACATTTGCCTGTAGGGTTATTTGTTTTACTTTACTGTAAAGTACATCTTTGGTAATCACTGCAATCTTAAAAGTTTGTGGACCTGGGGAATGAAGCGTACATCTCTTAAATACCCCAAACATCTTTCCTGAAAGCCCCTTACTTTTTGTATCAGGTTATCATCTAATCTTGTAGAATCAGGCTGCAGAACCAGAGTAAAATCTCGGTTAAATTTCTTCAAAAATTCACATAGAAAGTCTATATCCTGAACCTGGGTAAAAGGTGTTATTACTGCTTTAAGGACAAGTTCTTTTTTGCACTTAAAGCAAACCTCTAAAAATTGCTCATGCAGCTTCCAGAAAGGTTCAAGATTTGTAGAGGTAGGCAACTTCATATCTGCGCAGATGATATCTATATAGTCTATAACTTCCTGCAAATGTGAAGGCAGGGTGGCATTAGTTTCAAGATAAACCTTAAATTCTTCATTTTTAAGAAGGGGCAAAAACTCCCTTAAGAAATCCTTTTCCAGCAAAGGTTCTCCTCCGGTAAGAGATACGAAACAGGATTTATTCTTCCAATCCATAATCTTCTCTAATAATAAAAGGGGTTCTACATCCTCAGAATAATCCAGCCTTGTATCGCAATAACTGCAAGAGAGGTTACAACCATAAAATCTTACAAATATCATAGGTATCCCCACGTAAGGCCCTTCTCCCTGAATACTCAAGAAAACCTCAGAAACTTTAGCTCTGCTCATCGTTCTAAAGGGTCTTTTAATCCTAACTCTTTAAAACCCCTCCTTCTTATGAGACAACTGGGACATCTGCCACAGGGGCGTTTATTGGAAGTATAACAAGACCAGGTATATTGCAAGGGAACCTTTAATCTTTGGGCTGTGCGGATAATCTGAGCCTTGGTATGCCTCAAAAAAGGGACACGGATGCGAAATCTACTTTTTAAGCCTGCTTTTGTTCCTGCATTGATGGCGGATTGAAATCTTTTTATGAACCCAGGCCGACAGTCAGGATAACCTGAATAATCAACAATATTTGCTCCAAAGAATATATCTCTTGCCCCCATAGCCTCAGCAAAACCTACTGCTATGCTCAAAAAGATTATATTGCGCCCAGGAACATAGGTCGAAGGGATACAGGTTTTTACATTGCGAGGAAGTTTGCGCTTCTTATCCAGAAGGGAAGAGTCTTTATAGGGAAGGTGAATTTTTGCTATCTGGTAACTACTTCCACTGAGGCGGGCAATCCTCTTTGCCGAGTCTAATTCTTTGCGGTGGCGCTGGCCGTAATCAAAGATGAGGCAGAAACATTTATATCCTCTCTTGAGGGCCCAATAGAGGGTAGTGGAGGAATCAATGCCTCCTGAAAGAAGAACTACTGCCTTTTTCATGGTAAATCCTGCTCAAAAGTTGCACAACTATTCTCCTGCTCCCACACATATACTTTCATCCTTTTAATATGCCTACAGGAAGACAACCTCCTGCTCATCTTTTCAAATATCAAAAGGGCTATGTTTTCGGAGGTGGGGTTCTTTTTTCTGAAATAAGAAAGTTTATTGAGGAAAGAATGGTCTAATTCTAAAAGAACTTTCTTAAGAACTTTCTTGAGTTTGCTAAAATCTACAACCATGCCCTCCTTATCCAAACTATCAGAGAATAACTCCACCTCTACCCTCCAATTATGACCATGAATTTTCTCGCACTTGCCTCTGTATTCCCTCAAAAAATGGGCCGACGAGAAATAATCTTTAACTCTCACTGTGAACATCTATCCTCCTTATCTTTACTTCTATATTCTTATAATCCTTTCCCAAGATTATCCTGCTCTTCTTCTCAGGACCAGCAATCACCCGGTCAATGGATTCCTCAAAATCCGACATGTCGGTCTGGGTCTTGTTG
>CAYNIO010000078.1:0-5682 GCA_964397495.1 uncultured Planctomycetia bacterium | reverse complement strand
GCGATAATAATTATGACTACCGCCAGTTCTACCAGCGTAAACCCTCTTTTCATAACCCACCTCCTTTTTGCCTACCATTAAAGAATACCATATTCTTCCAAATCTATCTACCCAAAGTCGCCAGTTTAAATATGGGCAGATACATACTTATCACCATTCCCCCAATAATCACCCCCATAAAAACTATCATAAAAGGCTCAAACAGAGCAAGCATACGCGAGATTTTAGTCTCAATAAGAAGGGAATAATATTCATTTATACGCCTGAACATTCCTGGCAGGTCTCCCACTTCTTCTCCAATCCTTATTAATTGTACAACCATGGGAGGGAAATATCCAGAACTCTCCAGGGGCTCAGAAAGAGTTTTTCCTGCTTTTACTGCTTCTTTTACCTTCTCAAGTATACTCCTTAAAACAATGTTGTTAGCAGACTTCTCAGACATCTCCAAAGTGTAGACTATAGGGACCCCTGCTTCCAGAAGAGTCTTCATCTCTGCAGAAAAATGCTCTATGGAGATCTCCCGAATTAAATTCCCCAGAATTGGAAGTCTTAACATTAATCTATCAAAGAAATTCCTCCCGCCTGTGCGAAGATATTTATACAGAAAAAATACCCCCAGAGGGATAATTATGAACAGTATATACCAGAAATGCATTATAAAATTGCTTACCTTTATAAGTATCTGGGTAGGTAAAGGTAAAGTTATATCAAACTCCTTAAATATCTTGGAAAAAGTAGGTATAATCTTGAAAATAAAGATTAAAATAGCGCCTATGGCCACTATAAAAAGAATAGAGGGGTATATGAGAGCTGTAATTATCTTCCTCTTGAATTCTTCCCTATCTTCAAGATAGGCGGCTAACCTCTCTAAAACTATGGAAAGATTTCCTGAAGCCTCGCCTGTTTCTATCAAACTTACCCACAAAGAAGAAAATATTCCCGAATATCTCTTCAAAACCTCGGAAAAAGAAGAACCCTTTTCTATTTCTGACTTTACATCTTCTATCACATCAAAGAACTTCTTGCTGCTAATCTGCCTCGAGATTATCTCCAGAGACTTAACTAGACTTACCCCCGCCCCCAGCATGGTAGCCATCTGCCTAGCGAAAAGAATTAAATCCGAACTCTTTATACGAGAATGAGTAAATCTTCTAACGAGTTTGCTAGTAAAAAAACTTCTCGTTTCCCTCTGCGCAGGGTAGACACTTATTACATAATATCCTTTGTTCTGAAGAAACCTCACCAATTCTTCCCGTGAAGAAACCTCCCTGCGGGAAACTATCTTTTTGCCCTCTTTAGTCCTTGCTATATATTCAAACAACATTTATACGGCTACGCTTAAAACTTCTTCCAGACTAGTTACTCCTTCCTCCACCCTGATTATCCCGTTCTCCAGTAAAGTCTTCATACCCTTCTTCCTGGATAAGTTTCTTATCTCCTGCAAAGAAGAGTCTTTAGAAATGTATTCCTTCAATTCTTCGTCAGCAAGGATTATCTCAGAAATTAATGTTCTTCCTCTATAACCTATATTTTTACACTCTTCGCAACCCTTGGCCTTATAAATCACATCCTTATTCAAACTAATGCCTGCCAATTCCTGCTCTTTAGGCTCATAAGGCTCCTTGCATTTAGGGCATAATTTTCTTACCAGCCTCTGAGCCACTACACAAAGAAGAGAAGCACTCACCAAATAAGGAGGCAAACCTATGTCTATCAAACGTGTAACTGCGCTGGGGGCATCGTTGGTGTGAAGCGTAGACAAAACCAGATGCCCTGTTAATGAAGCCCGCACGCAAATTTCAGCCGTCTCCAGGTCTCTTACCTCGCCTACCAAAATTATATCCGGGTCCTGCCTTAGAAAAGCCCTTAAAGCCCTGGCAAAAGTTAAACCTATATCTGGCTTTACCTGCACCTGATTTATTCCTTCTAACCTATACTCTACAGGGTCTTCAACAGTAAGAATGTTTTTGCGAGAACTCTTTATTTCATTCAAGCAGGCATAAAGAGTGGTGGTCTTCCCGCTGCCGGTGGGGCCGGTAAGAAAAACTAACCCCCAGGGGCTGTTTATCGCTTTCCTTATAAGTTCCAGTTCTTCCTTCAAAAACCCTAATTTCCCTAAATCCAGAGGAATTCTTCCTTTATCTAAAATTCTTAAGACTACTTTTTCCCCGTAAATGGTAGGAATAGTAGAAACCCTCAAATCTATAAGCCTGCCTTCTTTCTTCACTACAAACCCCCCATCCTGAGGAAGGCGTTTCTCAGCAATATCCATCTTAGACAGTATCTTTATTCTAGAAACAATGGGTAAATACAAATGTTTAGCGGGCGAGGGTATCTCGTATAAAACTCCATCTATTCTGTAGCGCACCCTGATTCTATCCTGCATAGCCTCAATATGAATATCAGAAGCATTATCTTCTATAGCCTGGCTGATTATTAAATCTACAAGTTTAACTACTGGTGCTTCCTCTGCCTGGGCAACCAGTTTCTCCAAACTCAACTCTTCCCCTTTTAACTCTATGGTGGGCGTTTCCATATCTTGAGGAGCGGCATAGGTTTGCTCTACAGCCTGCTTCAGAAGCTCAATTCTGCCATAAAACTCCTCTATCCCTTTGAGAATATCGGACTTGGTGGCAATTACAGGGTTTATCTCGCATCCTGTAATCTTGCGGAGGTTATCTATAAGAATTAAATCCAAAGGGTCAAACATAGCACAGGTTAGAGTATTTAAAGTTCTGGACAAAGGAAGGACTAAATTCTTCACAGCCAAATCTTTGGGCAGCAGTTCCTCTAAATTCTGGTCAGGCGACGGTTTAAGAAGACCTGAACTGTAAGAAATATAAGGTATCTCAAGTTGTCTGCTCAAGGCTTTGGCTAACAGGTCCTCACCCACATATTTTAACTTTATAAGAATCTCTCCAATCCTTCCCCCTTCCTTCCTCTGGATATCTAAGGCTTTGGAAAGTTGCTCAGGAGTAATAAAACCCTCCCCTATAAGAATCTCCCCTAATTTCTTATATTTCATCTTTCAAACTTTCCTAGGTACTCTTCAATAATTTTTCCTTTTTGAGAAGGGTATAACTGCTCTCGCACAGGCAAACTGCTTAATTTTATATTTTTAGAATCATCTATAATATGCGGAGTGATAAAAACCACCAGTTCCCTTTGTTTCTTGTTTTTATCCTTGTGCCTGAAAAGAGCCCCCAATAAAGGAATATCTCCCAGAAGAGGAACCTTGGTAATTGTTTCCTCATCCTTATTTCTTATCAAACCGCTGATAACCACAGTCTCTCCGTCATTGACAGTCAAAATTGACTTGGAAGTCCTTTCTTCCGGATCCTTTACAGGAAAACCTCCTATATTATATTCTGTGGATATAGCCTCTGCGACGCGTGGCACAATAAACATCGTAATCTGGCCTGTCAAAGGATTTACCTGGGGTGTAACTCTCAAAGATATTCCTGTCTCTTGGCGTTCTAATTCATAACTGAGGTTTCCGGCTTCGCTTTCAGTAGTTCTTACTCCCACCGCCTCATCGCGGGTAATTCTAATCTCTGCGGTCTCATTGCTCAAAGTTAAAATCCTGGGTCTGGCTAAAAACTTAGCATCTGTAGAAGTACTGAGGGCCTCCAAAGCCACCTGGAAATTAGCAAATGAAAGAGAGCCCGGCGTAAGCGAGGTGGTATCATGGGCATCAAAGGCTCTGCCAAAAAAAGGAGTCTTAAAACCTCCTCCTGAAGTAAAAGGGAAATTTACTCCTTTAATTGCGCCGCTTAAACGAAAAATTTCTGGAGAGCCTCCTGCTCCGTATTTAAATCCCAGCCGGTCCAATAAATTCTTATTGACATCTAAAATCTCTACCTCTATTAAAACTTTAGGCGTAGGGATATCTAAATTGTTAATTATCTTCTCAATCATACCAAATCTTGAAGGATAATCTGTAACAATTATGCTGTTTGTGCGTGGGTCTTCGGTAATGTGGCCGTCGGGCGAGAGAATGTTTTCTATGGCATTCTTTAAAGTAGTGTATCCTGTAGCCCCTCCAGTTTCTGTGGTAGAAGTCTCTGCGGTGGAAGTCTCTGTATCCCCTGTATCCCCTTCCTCACTTATATAATTATCTATATCCTGCTGCAGGCGTGAATTTGATACCCGTGCATATTTTAAATGATAAATCTTCGTCTCTAACTCCATTTCAGGCTTGCCCAACTCCTTAACCATAAATATATTGGAATCTGGAAAAAATTCATAGGTAAGATTATTAGCAAGAAGGAGGCTCTGAAACGCCTCCTTCAAGGGGACTTTGTCAAAATAAACAGTGATTTTTCTGTTCTTTATAGCCTCAGAACAAATAAAATTAAGACCTGACTGCTGAGAAAATATTTTTAAGACGTCGACTAGGTCTGCCTTCTCAAAATCCATAGAAATTCTCTTTTCAGGGTCAAGCAAAAGATATTCTGCATATTTTGTGTGTCCTGCAAGCATACCCATAGGAAAAACAAATAGAACCAAAAAAATAAGTACAACTCTTCTCATAATCTACCTCCTCATATTATCAATGGATTCATTTATTTTCTGTACTCCCACTATTATTATCCTCCCCTTATAAAGAAGACTTACTCCTTCACTGGTAATGTCTATTATCTGAGCATCTTGAACTTTGTCTCCAACTCTATATACCTCACCATCAATTATGGCTTGAGGCAAAGATGTATCCCAAACAACTCCCTGCACTATTATGTCTAAACTTACAGGCTCTTCGCCGGCATATGTTGTTATCTCTTCTTTCTTCATGGTCTCGATCCTTCGGGGCAGCCAGTCCTGGAAAGGGTTTCTCTTTTTCTCGCAAAATAATTTTCCTGAAAAAAGACTCAAAAAGAATATTGTTATAAATACTATGCGTCCTAATTTATACAACATTGCTCTTCAAACAATAAATAGTTAAGTTGACCCTTAATCCTTCATCCGTCTTCTCAATATCTAACCTGTCTATAACAATAATCTCCTTTAACCCCGAAAGATAGTGCAACAAATTTTTAAGATTGTTAAAATCTGTATAGAAATTTGTACGGATATATATTTTGTCTACGCCTTCGGAAAAAGTTGAGAGTTGAGGACGCAGGTACTCTGTAGATATATTAAATTTCTGGAAAATCTCAGAAATTTTCCCCAGAGCCTCTGATGTATCCTTTGCAAAAGAAAATTTACTCTCTTTTCCAATATCAGTATACAGCCCTTCCAACTCTTTCAAGACTTCATTCTTTCTCTGCTCATCTTTTATTCTAAGATTTATACTATCTATCTTCTTGGATAAATAAGAGTGAACGTATGTGGCCACAATTATAGAAATTAAAATAATGGACAAACTTATCAATATATCTTTTCGCTTCAACAAACTATCCATAACACCTTATATTAAATTCTACCACCTCATATCCATCTACCTGAGATTTAGTTATATCTTGAAGCTCTATAGCAGAAAAAAACTTCTTAAAATTATTATTATTCTTTAAATTATCTATAAATTTATTGACCACAGGTATCTCCTGCTGGGTGTCCTTAAGATACACCTTGCCATGTATATCCAAATTAACACCCAGCACCGATTTCCCCCTTTTTGCAGAAAATCTTGAACCTTCCCAATTCAAAGAAAAATTCTCAATCCAGACCCCCGGCAAGAGACTC
>CAYNIO010000077.1:0-5729 GCA_964397495.1 uncultured Planctomycetia bacterium | reverse complement strand
CCACACCTATGGAGCGTATAAAAAAGATAGATTCCTGCACTAAAGGTTTTCTTTATTACGTTTCTTTAGAGGGGACGACAGGCCCCCGCAGGATTCTTCCTGCTAATTTAACAGATAATCTTCTTCGGGTAAAAAAGGTTATAAAAAATCCGTTGGCCGTAGGTTTTGGTATATCTTCTGGATTTCAGGCTCAGGAGATTTACCGTTTTGCAGATGCGGTGATTGTAGGAAGCAGAATATTAAAATTCATTATGGACCATAGGGACGAAAAGACTTTTTTGAGAAAGTTGTCTAAATTCGTAAAAAGATTTGTTTATGTTTAATATAGATTACATAAATAACCAGACTCCTTTTATTTATTCACACATGAAAGACGTATCTTCAGTGTCTTTAGGGATATTTGTCAGGGCTGGTTCAAGATTTGAGAAAAGATCACTTAAAGGCATATCGCATTTCCTGGAGCACATGGTATTTAAGGGGACAAGGAAATATTCCTGCCGTTCCATAAAGTTGAATATCGAAGGCTCGGGGGGATACATAAATGCTTACACCTCCAAGGAGGCTACCTGTTACTATGCGAATGTGCCCCAGGAATACCAACATAGAGCCTTGGAGATTCTTCTGGAAATGGTAAATTACCCCCTTTTAAAGAAGGATGATTTAGAAAAGGAGAGGAAGGTGATATTTGAGGAGATTAAAATGTATAAAGACCTTCCTCATTCGCGCTGTATGTCTCTGTTTGAAAAAAATATCTTTAAAGGAAGAAGCCTTGAAGACGATGTTATTGGAGAATTTAAAACCGTCTCCCGCATAAATTCGGGAGATTTTAGAGACTATATGGGAAGATTATATATTCCCAAGAATATGGTTATCTCTGCTGCAGGCAATATAGATATGGAAGTTTTAAGAAAAATATGCGCAGATTATCTTAGGAGAGAAAACCCTCCCCGCCCTTACCGCATAGTTGAAAATTACAAAAGGCCTTTGCGTTTTGTGTGGGAGAAGAAGAATATTTCTCAGGTCCATGTATGCCTGGGGAGGTTGGGTTTAAGTTATAACCATCCTAAAAGGTTTATTCAGGGCCTTTTCAATGTCCTTATGGGGGAAGGTATGTCCTCGCGCCTTTTTGAGAGGGTGAGGGAGAAGAAAGGGCTGGTGTATGAGATTTCCTCTTTTAGCAGGCACTATAAAGACAGGGGGCTGTGGGGCGTATATTTTGCTACCTCGCCCCAGAATCTAAGCAGGGCTTTGAGGGCTGTTTTTGGGGAGATGAAGTCGGTAAAGAATACTTTGAAAGACAAGGAGGTGTGGAGGGGCAAGAATTACCTCTGGGGCAATCTTGTTATGGCTTTGGATTCAGTGTCTCAACGGATGTCTTTTCTAGGAGAACAAGTGGTTCAAAGAAAGCGTCCCTACACACTTAAAGAGTTGAGGGAGAAGATATTCTCTGTATCTAAGAACGACCTTTTGAGATTTATCAATTCCTTTTTAGATAAAGGTGCGTTCAGTTTTAGTTTTGTGGGGGAGATTGACAAGAAAGATATACCGAAACTTCTCAAGGATATTTAGATGAATAATGTCTATTGTTTAAGTTGCAAAACCTACGTAGTTCTTAAAGATTATACGTTTACAACATTTAAAGACAAGAGGATGGCTATAAAAGGAAAATGCCCTCATTGCCAGAGGACTATCTTGAGGTTAGTTTCCAAAAAGGATGGCCTGTTGGCAACAGATTCCTTCCTCAACAGCCTAACAAGGGTTCTTAAGAGAAAAAAAGCCAGGAATCTCGTCATTCTTGACTTAAGAGGGCTCTCCTTCTACCTTTGCGATTACTTTGTAATTTGTACTGCTGAAGCCACAACTCATTCTCAGGCTCTTGTGGAGAAGGTATTGGATTTTGCTAAGAAGGGAGACGTCTCTCTTCATCATAAGGAAGAAGACCAGGAGCAAAGATGGATACTGCTGGATTTTGGAAGAGTGATTGTGCACATTTTTCAGGAAGACTCAAGGAAATTCTACGACTTAGAGCATCTATGGAGTACGGCAAGAAGGATTAATCTTGAATGATGCAGCCAGATAAGCATACCCTTATAATCCAGTCTTTAAAAGGGATTTTGAAGGATATAATTGCAAACCACAATTTAGACAGGGAAGATGTATTGGAAATCCCAGATTTGAAATTCGGAGATTTGGCTTCCAATATTCTTTTTGTCCTCTCACGTATTTACAAAGATAGCCCCCAGAAGATATTTCCCCACGTAAAGGAACAGATTTTATCCAGATTGAAAGATAGAGGCTTCGAGAATTTTATAAAAGATATAGTATTTCTTGAGCCAGGTTTCATCAATTTTTTCTTCAAGGAGGGATTGCTTTATTCTTTTCTCGAAGAAATCCAGAATAGATTGAAGGTTAATCTTGCGCATGGCGAGAGTGTTATTTTAGAATTTGTGAGCGCTAACCCTACAGGCCCTTTGACCGTAGCCCATGGGAGGCAGGCAGCGGTAGGAGATTCTTTAGCGCGGATTTTAGAATTCACGGGGTTTAATGTGAGGAGGCAATATTACCTCAATGACGAGGGCAGGCAGATAGAACTGTTAGGCGCTTCCTTGAAAGAGAGATTGAAACAGTTAAAGGGGGAGCCTTTTTCTCTTCCTCAAGATGGCTATCAGGGAGAGTATCTATTGGAAATTGGGCGCAGAGTGTTAGAGGGAAATAAGGTTTATCCTCAAGAAGAGAGTTTTTTTTCAGAGTTTGCTTTAAAGGAAATTCTTTCCCAAATTAAAGGGGAACTGGAAAGATTTAGGGTAAGTTTTGATGATTGGGTAAGCCAGAAAAAGATAAGAGAAGAGGGATGGATAGATAAGGTTCTTGACATTCTTAAGTCCAAAGGGCTTCTTTATGAGAAGGACGGAGCGCTGTGGTTGCGTTCTCAACAATTTGGCGACGATAAAGACAGGGTAGTGGTAAAAAGCGACGGCAGTTTTACCTATCTTGCTCCAGATATTGCCTATCATTACCTTAAATTTAGACAGGTGCCCCATCTTTTGGTTAACCTTTGGGGACCAGACCACCACGGTTATATAAACAGACTTAAAGCCTCTTTAGGAGGCTTGGGATTCGATGCACAGAAACTTAAGATAATAATAGTCCAGCAGGTGAGCATAAAGAAGGAAGGAAGAAGACTTCCTATGTCAACGCGCAAGGGGCAGTTTTTAACTTTGAGCCAGATTATTGAAGATATAGGGGTAGATGCTGCCAGAATATTTTACCTTCTGAGGAAGACTTCGTCCCATTTAGAATTTGATATAGATTTGGCCAAAGCCCAGACCAAAGATAATCCTGTTTATTATATTCAATACGCCCACGCCCGCATAGAGAGTATATTAAGGAAAGCAGAACCTACTTCTCAGGCAAAACTTGACCTTCTTAAA
This sequence comes from uncultured Planctomycetia bacterium, assembly GCA_964397495.1. GTDB lineage: Bacteria > Omnitrophota > Gorgyraeia > Duberdicusellales > CBEUCJ01 > CAYNIO01. The sequence goes on along the minus strand of CAYNIO010000077.1, from coordinate 2,298 downwards.
AGTCCTCAGGAGATAAGTCTTTTAAGGTTCCTTTTCAGGTTCCCTCAAGTTCTGGAGTTATGCGCAACCCTCCTTGACCCCTATTATCTCGTGGATTATCTTATGGGGCTGGCTGGGCTATTTCACAATTTCTATGAACACCAGAAGGTTCTGGGTGAGGATAAAGACATAACGAACTCAAGAATTTTTCTTTGTCAAGGGGTAAAAAAAGTATTGAGCGCAGGCTTGTCGTTATTGGGCGTATCTTCTCCTGAGAGGATGTAGATGAAGAAATGGGTTATTAAGAATTTGCCTCCTGATAGACACAGGATTTTTGTAGAGGAGTGGGGTATAAGTCCTGTGAAGGCCGCACTTCTCTATTTCAGGAAGGTAAGGGATTTAGAGGATTTAAGAAGATTTCTCTACCCTTCTTTAGACAACCTCCTTCCTCCTTCTATTTTCCCTGATATGGAAAAAGCTTCCTGGAGGCTGAGAAAGGCTCAAGAGAAAGGAGAAAGAGTCCTTCTCTTTGGCGATTATGATGTAGACGGAATAACATCTTTGGCTATCCTCAGAAAAACCTTAGATATATTAGGTATACAAAGCCAGTTTTATATTCCTTCACGTTTAGATGAGGGTTATGGATTAAATAGCAATGTCCTGGAGTTGGTAAAGAAGCAGGGTATAGATCTTATTATCTGTGTAGATACAGGTACCCAGGATTTTGAGGTCTTGGAGAAGATAAAGAAGATGAATGTAGATACTATAATCATAGACCACCATCTCATCTGCAAAAAGAGGGGGTACCCTGAGAGTTTTGCTTTTATAAATCCTTACAGGGATGATTACCCCCGTCATTTTAGGAGTCTTTCCGCGGCAAGTCTGAGTTTCAAGTTTGCCTGGCAGGTTTTAGGAAGGCTGCCTCTGGAATTTATGGATTTGGTATGCTTGTCAGTAGTTTGCGATGTTATGCCTTTTCTGGATGAAAACAGGATATTCCTTAAGGAGGGTCTTAAATTTCTAAAGGCTACCTCCCGCAAAGGCCTAATAGCCTTGGCACGCAAAGCAGGCGTTTCCTTAGATAGGTTAGATATTTTTCATATTGGTTATATTTTAGGACCGAGGCTTAACAGTTCAGGAAGATTAGAATCTGCCTTGAAGTCTTTAAGGCTTATCCTTACAGATTCTCTGGAGGAGGCAGAAGAGATTTCTTCTCAATTGGAGGAACTGAATAGGAAACGCAAGGATTTTCAGGATAGAGTTTATCAGGAGGCACGGTTTCTTATAGATAAAGAAGTAGATTTTAAAGAAGATAAAGTGTTAGTGTTGGGCAAGGAAGATTGGCATGTAGGTGTTTTGGGAATAGTTGCTTCAAGAATATCTCAAGAATTGAACAGGCCTACCATCCTCTTGAGTGCGGACAGAGAAGTTTACAGAGGTTCAGGTAGGTCTATCAAGGGTTTTGATATTGCCGAGGCTTTGAGCATGTGCGAGGATTATTTGCTTGAGTTTGGAGGACACAGTGGTGCTTGCGGATTGAGCCTCCTTAAGAATAATATACAGGCATTCAAAAAAAAGATAAATGAGATTTCTTCCCAATATTTCAAGGAGGAAGTTTTTCTGCCAAGCAGTGAGGCTGAGGCTAGAATAAGTCTGGAAGAAATTGATGAGGATTTTTGCAATTTTCTTAGACTTCTTAGGCCTTTTGGCGAGGGTAATCCTAAACCCCTTTTTGTGGCTGAAGATGTATTTTTGAAAGCGGAGCGTGGGAATATCTATGCCTTGAATGGCAAAAGAGTTTTTTTTCTAAAGGGTAAAATTCTGGAGGCAGCAAAGTCCGCCCATGCAGATATACTTTTTTCAGTATGGCCAGATTCACCCCAGGGGGATGTAGTTTTAGACGTAGAAGACTTACGATTTAAGGATAGACTCTAACTTGGAGAGAATATGGGGTTTCCCCAGAGATTTAAGGCAGGAAGTGCACAGTTTTACCCTTTTTATTTTCCCTTGCACTTTGACTCTTACCTTCTGGATGTTAGGTTTGAATCTGCGGGGAGTGATGCCTGTAGTCTTTTTGCCCACTCCGCCTTTCCTTTTTGCTAAACCTCTGCGGGCAATGGAATTTCCGCTTTTGGGGCTTTTTCCGCATATCTCGCATCTTATAGCCATAAAATTCTCCTTGAGGTTAAGAGAAATCTAGTATATATATTTTAGGTTTCTTGTCAAGGACTTATAGGGCTTCCAGGAATTGGTTGCCAGGATAAAGGAAATATCTTATAATTAGTTTCTAATCGGAGGCAGATATGTTTAATACCATAC
>CAYNIO010000076.1:0-5795 GCA_964397495.1 uncultured Planctomycetia bacterium | reverse complement strand
TTGAAGGTTGGGCATTAAATGGGGCATTAGATGTTCATTAGATATTGTAAAGGAGGAGAGAATGGAAATAAAACTAGAAAAAAATCCAGACCCCAAAGAACTTCAAGATTTAGGTGTTAAAGGTTGGCCCATATGGGAATGTGGGCCGAGTGAGTTCGACTGGTACTATTCTCAAAATGAGCGCTGTTATATTTTAGAAGGAAAAGTTGTCGTAGAAACCTCTCAGGGCGAAGTAGAAATAAATAAAGGAGATTTGGTTCTCTTTCCGCAAGGCCTGTCCTGCAGGTGGAAAGTATTGGAAAAGGTGAGAAAACATTATCGTTTTGAATAAGGTGCAAAAGTAAGTTAGTTAAGAAAATAAATAAAGGGTGCTCTCAAAAGAGCACCCTTTTTATATTCCTTAAAGGACTGTAGTTTTTAACTCTTTGGAAGCGCGGAAAGCTACCTTTTTCTTGGCAGGTATCTGGATAGTTTCGCCTGTTTTGGGGTTTCTTCCCAGGCGGGCTTTGGTCTCCTTTACTCTAAATGTTCCAAATCCTGAAATAGCCACAGGCTCTTTTTTCTTCAAGGAACTTTTAATAATATCAAAGACCTTTTCTATGATTTCCTGAGCCTGCTTCTTGGTAGAAGTCATAGAAGCAATTTCCCTTACTAAATCCTGCTTATTCATCCAAAACCTCCTTTTTTAAGAACCCTAACCTAAATTTTCCTCCCCTGAAGTAGTATTTTATAACTCGCTTAGAGCCTTTTGTCAAGGAAAAGTATTGAAAAATAAATAATTTTTTGAAGAGATCAAAATCAGAATTTATTAAGCACGATTTCGACTTTGAAATCTTTATTCTTAAGTGTATAATATGACGAAAGTTATGAATATTATCCAAAATATTGATTTTATTCTAATCCATCCCCAGAGCCCAGAGAATATAGGTCTTGCTTGTAGAGCCCTGAAGAATTTCGGCTTTAAAAACTTGAGGATAGTAGGGGATTTTGAGCAGGATAAGGCTCAGAAGACCTCTTCAGGCAGCGAGGATATCCTTAAAAGCATTAGAGTTTTTTCACGTATAGAGGAGGCCTTAAAGGATTGCTCTTTAGTGATAGGTACTTCCCGCAGATTAAGAGACAATTGCTATACTTTAGATTTTTCCGAGGGGTTGAAAATTATGTTTTCCCATGCACGTCAGGGAAGGGTGGGTTTGCTTTTTGGCAGGGAAGACAGGGGTCTTACCTCTCTGGAGGCAGAATATTGCGATTTTATAATAAAAATCCCCGCAGGAAATTTGGAATCTTTGAACCTTTCGCATGCAGTATTGTTGTTGTGTTATGAGATTTTTGTTTCCCACAGGAAGATTATAGGTTTTCCCAAGTTGCGCTTTGCTAAGCGCAGGCACATAGAAAAGGTTTTGGTGGATTTAGATAGTTTTTTAAAAGATGTGGGTTTGCCTTCAGGAAGCATTAAGATTTTAAAGAGGATATTCCGCAGGTCAGGACTTACTGAGAAAGAGGTTAATTTTCTTAGGATTTTAGTGAGGAAAGCAAGAAAGTCTATTTTTTCCTAATTTCTTCCAGGGTTTTTTTAAATCTTTGGCGTTTTTTTAGTATGCGGCGGGCTAAAGAAGGTAGGTTTTCGTATTTAGCCTCTCCTTTTTCGTAGAGTTTTATTTTTTCTCTGGCTTTCTTGAGTTTGCGCCTATGGATTTTTAGCATTTCATTTTTTGGTCTGCCCATTGCTTATCTCCTTCAGATTCTCCAATTATATTCAAGGATTCATTTGTGTCAAGCATTCTCCTTAAGGTAACAAAACAAGCGACGCTTAAAATGTTACCTTAAGAGGGAGTTGAGGTATTTTGCGTAATTTTTTACATCCTGTAAAACTTTGCCATTTCGGGAATTTTTGTAGAGGAGATAGGTGTTATTGTGGAGGAGGGGTTCTTGAAAGCCGGGGTCTTCACTGTTTATTCCTGGGACATAAGAAAAATCTGCTAAATATATTCTGCATCCTAACTCATGGCAGAATTCAATGTCTTCTTTAAGAATATCTAAATCCTGGCCCGGTGCTCCCAAAATAAGATAAACCCCGTATTCTCCGGACTTATAGCCGGCGCCTCTTAGATTACTAATAGAATCGTTGAAAATCTCTTTATTGACTTTAAGATCAAAGTTCTTCAGTATTTCTTCCTGTGATGATTCGAGGGATACCCTGGGGATTATGAAGTTGCTTTTTTTAAGGAGGCAGGCTATATCTTTTGTGAGGTATTTAGCGTGCAATCCATTGGGGGTGTGGATATTTATCTTGAGACCTTTGCGGATTATCCCTTCCAAAAAAGAGGTTATAAGTTTATGGTTGTAGAGAAGAGCATCGTCATATAAAGCAAAATTTCTAACCCCCTTTTTATAGAAGTACTCTATCTCTTCGAGCACCTGAAGGTGGTCTCTTTCAAAATAGCCTTTATACATTTTTTTAAGGCCGCAAAAATTGCAGTTGAAGGGGCAGCCCCAGGTCAAGCGTAAAACAACATAAGAGAGACGGGCATACCCTTCGTAAAATGGAGTGGTTCGGGAAAGTTGATCTTCGTCTATTTTAATGTTTATCCCCAATTCCTTTGCCAGAATGCTTGACAGGGAGGAGGGTATAAATTCTTCTATGAAATAATCTGCGAGTATGGTTTTGCGGGCATGCTTTGGGCAAAGAGTTAGATAAGTGCCACCTACTATTATAGGAGTTTTTTGGAAGTGTTCCCTGAGGATAAGGACAGTGTCTTTTACGCCGGGATACCAGTAGGTCATAGACGAAGAAACCATTATTAAGTCCGGAAGTTTAAGGGTCTTGAGGTATTTTTTAAATACCTCTTGAGGCAAGCCATATCTTTTATACCTTCGGGGGATATTTTTGTAGACTTCAGGTTTGGGTATCTGTTCCCAATAGAACTTTCCGCAACCATAGGAATTGTCTTTAGGGGAGTATCCTTTTACTTCTTCAAATAGGGGGTGCCACCTATCAAGGAGATCTAAGTATTCTATGTCTAAATTCCTGTCTTTAAGGCACCCCAAGATAAAGAGGAAACCCAGGGGTTTAGCCCATAAGTCAAAGGCAGCAAAATCATAAATCCAGGGATTTACAGCAAGAATTCTCATATTTTAAAATTTTACCAAAATTTTGATATAATTAAACACGATGGATGATGAGGCACTCTACAAGAAATTTAAGTCCAACGTCGCATCCTTAGGTCTAATTGAGCCCAGAGACAAGGTTATTGTAGGTTGTTCTGGGGGTCCAGATTCAGTAGCCCTATTGTTTTTACTGAGGCAGATTTCTTCTGCCTGGGGATTGGAGATAGTTGTTGCCCACCTTAACCATGGATTAAGGCCCCAGGCCCAAGAGGAGGCCGATTATGTAAAAATGCTATGCAAAGATTTAGGCTACAGGTTTTATTATAAGAAAACAACTATAGAGAGAAAGGATTCGTTAGAGCAGCAGGCAAGACTAAAACGTTTGGAATTTTTTAAGAACATTTCTCAAAAGACAGGCATTAATAAGTTAGCCCTGGGTCATAACCTTGATGATTTGGCGGAGACGATAATGATGCGTATTCTTAAAGGCACAGGACTCTTAGGACTTCAGGCTATAAGGCCATGGTATAAGATAGGTAATTTAGTAATAGTGAGGCCCCTGCTGTTTATACCCAAGAGCGAGATTATAGAATTTCTTAAGAAAAATAATGTCAGATATTTTATCGATTCCTCTAACTACTCTTTGCAGTTTTTGAGAAACAAAGTAAGGCACAGACTTTTTCCCTACATAGAAAAGAATATCGAGCCTCAGGTAAAAAAGCACTTGGTGAATTTGTATGCTCAGGTTTCTTTTGACTACGATTTCCTCCAGGGGCAGGCCCTAAAGGCCTTGGAGAGAATTTCCTCTTTCAAGAAAGGTGCCTTGAGTGTAGATTTAAGGCGATTCCTCAGGCTTCATCCTGCCCTGCAAGCTTTGATTTTAAGGTTCGCATATAAGAAACTCAAAGGTGACATCCGCTCTTTAGATTATTTTCATTTTCTAGATTTTAATAGATTTGTCCAGAATTTGAGTTATAATAAGGTCTTGAGCCTTCCTAAGGGAGTGAGGGTTTTTAAAACAAAGGAATATTTAATATTCAGGAGAGAAAATGTTGCAAAAAGACAATAAGCAATCGCCTCAGCCTCCCCACATATTCAGGGGGATATTCTTATGGGTATTGGTGGTTTTTATAGTGCTGCAGATATTTAATTTTGGCCTGCGTCAATACCGCGCATTTATGAAGGAGTTTTCTTACGGTGAATTTTATCAATTGCTGGAAAGGGATCAATTGAAGATAGGCGAGGCAAAACTCACCGAGGACTTGCTCCAGGGAAAGTTAGACGATGGCACACCTTTTATAGTAAGGATACCTGCTCAGGACGAAGATATAATAAAGCTTCTAAGGGAAAAAGTTGCCAATTTCCAGATTGTTTCTTCTTCCAATGTTTTAGTAAATTTTCTGTATTACCTTGCTCCTACCTTGCTTTTTATAGGATTCTTGTGGTTTCTTGCCAATAGGGGGTCTCGTTTGGGAGAAAGAGTTTGGTCGTTCGGAAAGGCAAGGGTGCGTCTTATAGACAAGCACAGTTCCCCCCAGGTTACTTTCGGAGATGTAGCAGGGGTAGAGGAGGCTAAAGAAGAGTTGAAAGAAATTATTGAATTTTTGAAAGACCCCAAGAAGTTCCAGAGGCTGGGAGGTAAAATCCCCAAGGGTGTACTATTGGTAGGGCCTCCTGGCGTAGGCAAAACCCTTCTTGCGAGGGCTGTGGCTGGAGAAGCAAATGTTCCTTTTTTCAGCATAAGTGGCTCTGATTTTGTAGAATTATTTGTAGGCGTGGGGGCTTCAAGGGTGCGGGATCTCTTTGAACAGGCAAAAAAGGCTGCCAAGACTTCAGGAAGAGGTTGCATCATATTTATAGACGAGATAGATGCTGTAGGAAGACAGCGTTTTGCAGGCATTGGCGGCGGTCATGACGAAAGGGAGCAGACCTTAAATCAGCTTTTAGTTGAGATGGACGGTTTCGACCCCAATGAGGGTATAATCGTAATGTCTGCTACCAACCGTCCTGATGTTCTAGACCCCGCTTTATTAAGACCTGGCAGATTTGACCGCCATATAGTAGTAGACCTTCCTGACATAAAAGGGAGGGAAGAGATACTCAAAGTCCATGTAAAGAAAATAAAGGTTTCTCCTGAAGTAGATTTGGAGAGTGTTGCTCGTCAGACACCGGGATTTTCAGGCGCAGATTTGGCAAACCTGTGCAATGAGGCAGCCTTATTGGCTGCCCGCAAGAGCAAAGAGTCAGTGGGTATGCAGGAATTTGAGGAGGCCATAGAAAGGGTGGTAGCCGGACCTCAAAAGAGGAGCAGGGTAATAAGCAAGAAGGAGAAAGAGATCGTTGCTTACCATGAGGCAGGGCATGCTTTATTGTCCCTGCTCATACCAGGGGCAACGCCTTTGCACAAGGTTTCCATTATTCCCCGGGGAATATCTGGTTTAGGTTATACTTTGCACTTTCCCAAGGAGCAGAAATATCTGCGTACCAAATCCGAGTATATGGCTATGTTGGCTGTAAGTTTGGGTGGCAGGGCTTCAGAGGAATTGGTGTTTGAGGAATTCACTGATGGTTCATATTCGGACCTTTTAGAGGCTACCAAGATTGCCAAGAAGATGGTGGCAGAGTTGGGAATGAGTCCTCGTCTAGGCAATATCGTCTGGGACCAAAAAATGGGACCGGTATTTCTT
>CAYNIO010000075.1:0-5879 GCA_964397495.1 uncultured Planctomycetia bacterium | reverse complement strand
TATTTTCTGGGATATCCCTCAAGAAAACTACACTATCATAATCAAAATAGACTAACTTCCAAGAAGAATCATGGATGATACTCTTTAGAAAAGAAACCCCTGTCAACACCGCTGAGGAATAAAAGTTAAGATAAATTGCTTTTATATTGTAGATTTTCACCAATCTCTTAAAAAGGCGATAATCTCCAGACATAATCTTCAAGAAGGGCATAAATATCCCCTGCCTTAAGAAGAGGTCGCCTCTTGAGTCTATAAATACCCTTACCCCAGGCCCACAGAAATATTCCAGGATATCCCCTCCGTTATAGTCATTAAAAATGTTTCCTTTAACCTTCGCCCCGTTTATAAATCTAAGACCGCCCGCAGGATAAACGTCTTCGATGCGGGATTCAAACCTAAGAAAGCGTAGACTCCTCATCAAAGGCACAACCTCAAAATAAAAGATGCAAATTAATCCTGCAAAGCAGAAGATATTTAAAACTCTCTTAATAATTTTCGGCTCCCAACCCTTTACTACCTCAGGAAAGAACATCCCTGAAAGAAGGGTTATGTATTTTATGCTGCGCACCCCCGTAAAGGAAAAAAAGAAAAAGAAAACAAATAAAAGTTTCAGGCCTTGAGGAATTTTTTTTCTATTGTAAAGAAGCGACAATAAAACTACCGCTGTAAAAAGATACCACAGATACACAAATTTCTCCCTCACCTGCCAGAAATTTGAGAATTCAAGGTTTAATTTGGAGACAGGAAAACTTAAGTGGACACCAAAAACAAGGCTCTTTAACTCCCAGAATAACCGCCCTCCATAATCTGTGCTTAAGAATATGAGGCCCAGCCCCAAAGAATAAAGAAAAAATCTCAAATTGAACCTTGCCTCCTGGAATGAGGCCAGGAGAACAAGCATCCCTCCCAAGATAAACATAGGATGAAAATTTGCCCATAAAAGAACTAAAGGGGGCACAAAATATAGAAGGTTTTTTTTACGATAAATAAGATAAATCGACACAGTAAAAAATAACATACTGAGAAGATGCGGCCTCAATACGAGGAAGGGCCCTGTTATCACTAAGACCAGATATAGAACTGCCCATCTTAAGAAAAAAGTAGTCTTTTTTAAGGAAAGGTAAATAATGAAGAAAATAAAAAAGACAAGCCAAAATTTGAATATCCTCAAACCCCACAACCCCCAGAATTTATCTAAAATAAAGAAGAATCTCTGGGAAAGATACTCATAATCAAAATATGGACCTTTTATGGTGAAACTGAAAGGGTCCTGAGGAAAAAAGTACGCGCCCCTGCCTGCAGTAGCGATATGTCTCAGGGTATCTGTAGGGGGCGGGCTTGAGAAAGAAATGTAAAATATACATAGCAAAAATAACACCCCTAATATAAATTCCAATAGATATATTGCAACGAGGTTAATCCGGGTGTTCATCTATCTTTTTTAGGTAATCCTTCACCAGATGAAAATCAGGTCTTAATAACTTTGCTTTAAGGAAACAGCCCTTGGCTTTATTTAATTTTCCCTTATGGTAATAAAGGAGCCCTAGATTGAACCAGGCCTCAAAATATTGAGGGTCTAACTTTAAGGCCTTTAAAAAAAATTTTTCTGCAGAACTTACTCTGCCCATAAGGGCATAAACATTTGCCAGGTTATTGTAGACTATAGAATTATAGGGATTGAGGTTGAGGGCCTTCTGGTAAGAGTTAACACTTGAAGAAAAATCCGACATTCTTTTAAAGATAAGACCCTGAAGGATATAATAGTCCTGACGCAGAGGCTCTATTTTTAGGGCCTTATTTATGAATTCCTGAGCCATCTTGAAATCTTTTCTATTAAAATACCCTTGAGCCTGGTGATAATATCTTAGAGAGATAAATCTTCTGTCTAAAGATATGGCTTTATTTAAGGCATATTGGGCCTTTTTAAGATTATGTGCTTCCTGATAAAATTGATAAAGGTCATACCATAGAGAAGCGCATTGAGGATTAATGCTGATGGCTGTAAGCAAACAGCGCTGGGCCTCCTTTAAGTTGCCTTCCTTGAGATAAAATACACCCAAAAAATCCCAGGCCCTGAAGTTTTGAGGGTCTTTCTTGAGCACTCCTCTGCACAAACCCTTTGCCCGCCTGATATCTTTCTTAAAATAATAATAACGCGCCAAATTAAGTTGGGTCTCAAGAAATGAAGGCTCAATCTCTAGAGCCCTTTTTAAATGGAGATAAGCCTGAGGGAGTCGGCGCTGGTCGAGATAGAGATTTCCCAGATTATTATGGGCAGTATAGGCACGAGGGGAATGCTTTATTACATTCTTGTATAAGGACTCATTGGTCCTCCAGACCCAAGAAGCCTTCCAGGAAAAAACTATTAAAAGGATGACTATTATTACTCCTAAAATCTTCTTAAAAGGCGACCCCCAACGCAAAAAGATTCTAACCAATATTAAATACAAACCAATCTGAGCAAGATAAAGGAAGTGCTCAGCCACAAAGGCATTTAAGGGAAAGAAAGGCAACTCGAGAAAAAGGAACACCCAAAACCACAGAAAGCCAAAGACCGAAATCCTATCCTTCCTTATTAATCTGAGTAATCCTGACAAAATTAATAAAAATATACTCCAGTGTATACAAACTAGAAAATTCAATCTCTCAAAGACTACTACATTCCTTGCCATATGCAGACCCCAGGGCAAAAATATTATCCTCAGATACTGAGCCATAACTTGGGGAAAAATATACACTCTTTGCAATAGAGAATATGCCTGGTAGTGCTGAGAGAAATCAATTTTTGCAACCCCTGCAAAATCTCTTAGAATTAACCACAGAACCAGGACCAGCATCAGCAAGGTAAAATCCCATAAAAATCTGCGGCTAAACTTCCTGCGAAAAATAAGAAATATTAGAATCCAGAAAGGGTAAACGAGGGCCAGTTCTTTAGATAGTAATCCCAGGAAAAAGAAGACGATACTTATATAAAAGAATAGTCTTTTTTCTTTTTCTAAATATAGAAGATATGTGTAGAAACTGAGAAACAAAAATAGCCCCACCAGTAAGTCCGCCCTGCCTGAGATATAACAGACGCTCTCAGTATTAAGGGGATGAATTAGGAATACAAGAGAGACCCCCAAGGCCAGGGTTCTAGAGGAAAATAATTTACAGATTATAAGGAATAGCAGAAAGGCGTTGATACCCTGAAGGAGGCAATTGGTAATATGGAAAACCAAAGGATTTGCCTTGAATCCCTGCCATTCTATAAAATAGGTTAAAGTCTGGATGGGTCTCCAGAAATTAGTCCATTTTACAGCAGGATAACCCAGAGGATAGAGAAAAATGTCTCCAAGATATTTCGGGTCTTTTACAAAGGGATTGTCTAAAATGAGGAGTTTGTCATCCCAGACGAAATCCCCCCCTAAACTAGGAAAATAAGAAATGAAAGATAAAACAAAGAAGAAAAATAAGAAAAGACAAAAATCTTTCTTTTTTAACACTTAAATAAAAGACTCTGAAATTTTATCCTTAAAAAACTTTAGGGATATCTCTTCTTCTTTGAAGAAAGAAATCTGCTTCTCTTTTGAAAGATTGAAATCCTCACGCTAAATAAAAAGGCGGGAAGAATATCTTCCCGCCTTTCGAGTAAACCTTAAAGAAGTGGTCTCACTCTATTGGTGGCCACGTATTATTATCAATTGTCGCGATAGAGGCGTTATTTACAGTGGAATAACGTATAACGCCACTCTCGTCTACATAGAAACTCCTTACGCCTGTTTTTCCATAAGTTTGCGGTCTGGCCACACAGGTAAAAGTGTCAGAAAAAGCAGAAAGTGAAAAGCTGTAACCCTGTTTGTTGCCACTCGCCAATACGCTGTCAATATAAGGCGGAGAGGAATTCCCTAACTCAGCGAGGGTTCCATATCGAGGATTGGACGCCCTGTAACTCTGCTCAGCAGTAGAAATAGTCTGCAGAGCAGCAATTGCTGCACTTTCATTGGCATTAAGACGTGCACGCAACAGGTTTGGAATAGCAATTGCTGCCAAAAGAGCAATGATAGCAACGACAATCATAATCTCTACCAATGTAAAACCCTTCTTCATCTCTCCTCCCTCCTTTCTGGGCAAGATTTAGGTATAAAGCCCATTGCCCACATTTAAACTTTAACACTCATTAAACAATCTGTCAAGACTTAAGAAAACTTAAGGTTCTCATCTTATTATCTTCCAAGAAGTTGAGTAATCTTCAGTATAGGCAGGAATAGAGATATTACTATCCCTCCGATTACTATCCCTAAAAAAGCAATGATTAACGGCTCCAATATGCTGGTCAGCCCTGAAACTGCAGCATCTACCTGTTCTTCATAAAAATCGGCAATCTTGGAAAGCATAAACTCCAATTTCCCTGTCTGTTCCCCAATGGCAATCATCCTTACCACCATAGGCGGGAAAATCCCTGTTTTAGAAAGAGGGTCGGCTATGGATTCGCCTCCGCGGATGCTGTCCTTTGCCCCTAAAACTGCCTCCTCTACAATTTTATTGCCAGAGGTGCGCGCCACTATATCCAAAGACTGCAATATAGAAACCCCGCTTCTTATAAGAGTAGAAAGGGTGCGAGAAAAATTGGCTATGGCTACCTTTCTAAATAGTTCCCCTATAACAGGAAATCTAAGTTTTTGTGCATCTATCATCTTTTTAACCTTAGGGTTTTTTGAACCCTGGAAAAAAGCCACAACAACAACCGCTACCCCTCCCACGAGGAAAATAAAGTTTTTGCGTAAAATCTCGCTTATCTTTATCAATATCTGTGTAGGCAAGGGCAATGTCCCTCCCAGCATGTCAAATATACCTTTAAATGTAGGAACGACCTTGATTAGAAGAAAAGTAGTTATGCCCACAGCCATAAATATAACCACTACCGGATAGGTCATACTTGACTTAATCTTGTGCTGGAGACTAGCACTCTTTTCAAGGTAAGTGGCTAATCTGTCGAGGATTTCATCTAACAGACCTGATGCCTCGCCTGCCTTCACCATATTCATATAAAGCCCTGAGAATATATTTGGATACTTGGCCAAAGCATCGCAGAAAGACGAACCCTGCTGAATATCCTGCTGAACATTTGCCAAAACACTCTTAAAATAAGGATTCTCCATCTGCTCTTTAAGAATATCTAAGGCTCCCACTAAAGATATGCCGCTCTGAATCATAGTGGCCAACTGGCGCGAAAAAACTACAAGGTCCTCTAACTTTACCCTTCCTGTCCTCTTCTTAGAAGAAGGCTTCTTCTTAGTTTCAGCGAGGGAAAGAAGGATAAAGTTATCTCTCCTAAGTATATCCACTACCTTGAATTCGTCAGGGGCTTCCAATACCCCACTCACCTTCTTTCCCTGGGGGTCTCTGGCTACGTATTTATAAAGAGGCATATTTAATAAGTGGGGTCAATTCTGTCCACAATTTTCAAAAAAGTCTCTACAACCTTAGGGTCAAATTGAGAACCTTTTTTGTTTTTTATCTCCCTTATGGCCTCATCCTTAGTTAAGGCTACCTTCCTGTAGGGCCGTGGAGAGCGCATGGCATTGTAAGCATCGGCAAGCACCAGAATTCTTGCCCCCAAAGATATTTCTTCTCCCTTAAGCCCTCGAGGGTAGCCTGTGCCGTCGAAATACTCATGGTGTTCTCTTACAATCTTAATTACTTCTTTAAAAAACTCATCGAGAGGCTCCAGGGGTTCTAAAATCTTCGCTCCATTTTCAGGATGTTTTTTTATCTTCTCCCATTCCTGAGGAGTAAGTTTCCCCTCCTTCTTTAAAATTCCATCCTCTATACTAATTTTGCCAATGTCATGAAGGTAACCAGCCTCCTCAATTACCCTCGCCTTGTCTAAATCTAAC
>CAYNIO010000074.1:0-5887 GCA_964397495.1 uncultured Planctomycetia bacterium | reverse complement strand
CATTTTATAAAGGTCGTGATATTCTTAAATGAGATGGGGAAAGCTTTATTTTTTATTGCCCTTACCGCAGGGATGGCAGTTAGGCTTTACGGCTATGAATTTGTTTATACTCCACCCTTTATTGATTCTAATCTTCTTAATCTAAATTCTCAGCCTGAATCTTTTGGAAATACATGGAAGTCGTTGAGCAGAGAAGAGAGGGCGAGACGCAAAGAGAAGATAGTATTTAAGGTTGTAGACCGAGTGTGCGAATACCTTTATCCCTGTGATTTGGATTATCTTCCCGATGCTTTGGAGGAGGTTTTAGAGATGGTAAAGGAAGAGAGGGAGTTTGAGAGGTATCTAGAGAGAAAATATTCTGTAAGAATAAAGTTTGAGATTCCTCGTCAAGGCATGATTATCTATACCCACCGCTTTTAATAGAGATTGACACTTTAAAGGGTTATCTTTATAATCATAATGGCTTTTCTACAAAGGAGGGCAAGATGTCTAAGATTAAAGAAGTTAGGGCAAGGGAGATTCTTGATTCTCGGGGAAATCCCACTGTGGAGGTAGAAGTAATTTTAGAGGATGGAGTTCTGGCACGGGCAGATGTGCCTTCAGGGGCTTCTACAGGTGAGAGAGAGGCCTTGGAGTTGCGGGATGGAGACAAAAAGAGATTTTTGGGCAAGGGAGTTCTTAAGGCGGTAATTAATGTTAACCATACAATTTCTAAGAAGATTAAAGGTTTAAAAGCAGACTTTCGCAAGATAGATAAACTTCTTATAGAGCTCGATGGTACGCCTAATAAATCTCGTTTGGGCGCCAATGCTGTTTTAGGTGTATCTTTGGCTGTGGCTAAGGCCCAGGCCCTCTCCAAAAAAGTTTCTTTATATAAATTTCTTGATAGAAACGCCCGTCTTCTTCCTGTGCCTTTAATGAATATTCTCAACGGAGGGGTTCATGCTGACAATAATTTAGATATCCAGGAATTTATGATTGTCCCCTGGGGGTTTAAGACTTTTCGCAGGGCCCTGCAGGCGGGGAGCGAGATTTTCCATACTTTAAAGGGGATATTGAAATCCAAAAGGCTTAACACCGCTGTGGGCGACGAAGGAGGATTTGCTCCTTCTCTTAAGAGGAACGAAGAGGCTATAAGAATTATTTTGGAGGCTATAAGAAAGGCTGGTTATAAACCAGACAAGGAGGTTTCTTTAGCTTTGGATACAGCCGCTTCTTCTTTTGCAAGGGGCAAGAAGTATGCTTTTGAAGGGAAGAAAGTAGATGCGCATTATCTCATATCTTTTTACAAGAAGATAGTTTCTAAATATCCTATAATAAGTATTGAAGACGGATTGGGTGAGAATGATTGGGATAATTGGAGGATACTTACTCACAAGCTTCCTGGGGTCCAGCTTGTAGGAGATGATATATTCGTTACCAATCCTCAGATTTTAAAGAGAGGCATAAAAGAAAAAGTAGGTAATGCTATTTTGATTAAAGTAAACCAGATAGGGACTCTTTCCGAGACTTTAGAGACCATTGGGATTGCTAAAAGGAACCGTTATCGCACCATAATCTCTCACCGTTCAGGAGAAACCGAGGATACTTTCATTAGCCATCTTGCTGTAGGCACGGAGGCGGGCCAGATAAAGACAGGTTCGGTCTCGCGTACAGACCGAATTGCCAAGTACAATGAACTCTTAAGGATTGAGGAGGAGTTGGGAAAACGCGCAAGATACGCAGGAATGTTGTTCAAGAGATGGTTATAGGTGTAGTAAGATTTATGGCAATTTCTTTTTTAATTATCTTAGGTTGTGGTATAATTCTTTTTCCCAGCTTCTCCAAACTTAGGGAGCTGAAAGAAAAGGAGAGATTTCTTTCTCGGAGGATAGATTCCCTTAAGCAGAAAATAGAGGAGTTGGAGAAGGAAGAAAATTTGGCCAAGAGCGACCCTAATTATAGAGAATTTATTCTGCGCAAGAATCTGGGCCTCCTCAAAGAGGGAGAGTATCTTATAAAGATTGAGAGAAAATAGTTCTTTTAAATCGCGGGGTGGAGCAGTCAGGTAGCTCGCCAGGCTCATAACCTGGAGGTCGCCCGTTCAAATCGGGCCCCCGCAACTTTTTTCTGTTCTTGGTGGAGGTTATTCCTGGTAATGATTCCCAGATACACGGTCTCTAAAATTCAAAAAATCTGGTTTGCGGAATATAAGTTCTCTTTGATGCTCAAAATTGAACTTCTAGTCCTTGAAGTTTTATCCCAGAAGGGAATTGTGCCTAAAGATGCCTATCGCAGGATCAGGAGGAACGCCCGTTTTAGCATAAAGGGCATAGAGGAAAGAGAAAAGAAGACCCACCACGATATTGTCTCCTTTGTCCTAGAAGTTTGCTCTTATTTAGGAGAGGATGCTCGTTATTTCCATTGGGGCCTTACCAGCAATGATATTTTGGACACGAGTCTAGCACTGCAACTTAGGCAGTCCCTTAAGATAATATTGAATGATTTAAAGGAACTGGAGTTAAGGGTAAGGGATAAGGCTAAGAAGTATAAATATACTTTATGCGTGGCCCGCACTCATGGGGTCCATGCCGAGGTATATTACTTAGGCTTAAAATTCGCCCTTTTTTTAGATGAGATATTACGCTCAAGATCTTTATTGCTTTATGCCTTGAAAGAAATAAGTGTGGGTAAACTTTCAGGAGCGGTAGGAACCTATGCCCATCTTTCCCCTGAGGTTGAGAGTTTTGTCTTAAGGAAATTGGGGCTTAGACCTGCCCCTATAACCACTCAGGTTATTCCCAGAGATAGACTAAGCATTCTCTTTAGTGCCATATCCATTCTGGGTTCTTGTCTAGAGAGGTTTGCTTTAGAGATAAGACACCTTCAGCGCACAGAGGTTTCTGAGGTCTGTGAACCTTTTTATCGGGGTCAGAAAGGTTCCTCTGCTATGCCCCACAAGAGGAATCCTATAATATGCGAAAGAATCTGTGGGTTAAGCCGGGTCTTGAGGGGGTATCTTGTTTCTTCTTTAGAGGACATCAGTCTCTGGCATGAGAGAGACATTTCTCATTCTTCTGTAGAGAGAGTTATTCTTCCTGATGCCTTTAACCTTATAGATTACTTGATTCTAAAGATGATTCAGATAGTTGAGGGCTTAGAGATAGACACTTTAAGAATGCGCAAGAATCTTAGGTTGACCCACGAGAGAATATTTTCTCAGGGTCTGATGCTTCTCCTTGCTAAAAAGGGTCTTACCCGCCAGGAAAGTTATGATATTGTGCAAGAATTGTCTTTCAAAAGCATAAAGAAGAAAGAGAGTCTAAAAACTCTATCTAAGAGGGATTCGCGTATAAAAAAGTTGTGTTCGCCTCAAGAACTGGAGGAAGTTTTTTCTCCTCCCACGTATCTTAAACACGTAGATACCATATACAAGAGATTTAATCTGGTGTAATGCTTTGGCAAATTGAAGTAGCCTCCACCTCAGGCCAGGCTCCCCAGGCAAGAATTCTGGAAGATGCTTTAAAAGATTTAGGGATAAAAAAAGACGTAAAAATTGCTTTTTCTAAAGGCTATCTTTTAGAAGCGGATTTAGGCCTTCCTGACATAGAAAAGATAGCGTCCAATATCCTTGCCTGCCCTGTGTCTCAAGAGTTTAAGGTATACCCCTTTCCCTTTTTCGAATCTCCGTCTTCAGGGCATATCGTCAGGATAGCCTATAACCCTGGGGTGATGGATCCTGAAGAGTTTTCTTTAAAACAGGCCATAAAGGATTTAGGTTTTTCTCAAGAGGTAGGCGTGCGAACTTTTAAGAAATTTATATTAAAAGGGGATTTAACCTTTGAGGAATTAGAGTTAGTAAAAAAGAGACTTCTTTACAATCCTCTCATTGAACACGAACTTAAAGAAGATTACGCATCTTCCATCAAAAGCTTGAAAGACTATTTTAATTCTTATTATGAATTTAGGCGTAGAGAAATACCTTTAAAGGATATGGACGACAAGAGACTGCAGGAATTTAGCGAAGAAGCACAGCTTTCTTTGAATGTGGAAGAGATGCGTGCCATAAAGAATTATTTTGCTTACCTGGGAAGAAACCCCACAGATTGCGAGTTAGAGACCATTGCCCAAACCTGGTCAGAACATTGTGTGCACAAGACTTTCAGGGCGCTTATAGAGTATGAGGAAGAAATTCTGGGAGAGCGTAAGTCCTATATCATAGATAATCTCCTCAAAACTTACATTATGGGGGCGACTTCTCAATTGGGGAAGAAAGAATGCCTGAGCGTATTTAAGGATAATGCTGGAATCGTAAGGTTTGACGAGGAGAATGCCTTGTGTTTTAAAGTCGAGACCCATAACCATCCTTCAAGTTTAGAGCCCTACGGAGGCGCTTCTACTGGCATTGGAGGAGTAATCAGGGATATTTTGGGGGCAGGCAAAGGGGCGACCCCTTTAGCCTGCACAGATGTGTTTTGTTTTGGTCTTCCTGGGATAGAGTTCAGCGAACTTAAAGGCGATACCCTGCATCCTAAGAGGGTTATTAAAGGAGTAGTTTCAGGGGTAAGGGATTACGGCAACCGTATGGGCATACCTACTATTCAGGGAGCAGTAATATTTGATGAGCGTTTTACCGCCAACCCTTTGGTCTACTGTGGGTGTTTGGGTATAATTCCTGATAAATACATAGAAAAGAGCGTAGAGCCAGGAGACCTCATAGTCCTGGCAGGAGGGAGGACCGGTAGGGATGGTATTCACGGAGCAACCTTTTCTTCAGTTCGCCTAAAGGAGGAGTCTTGGAGGGTTTCGACGGGAGCAGTACAGATAGGAAATCCCATCGAAGAGAAAAAACTTGAGTCTGCTATTATTAAGTCTCGCGATAGGGGTTTGATAAAAAGCATTACCGACTGTGGAGGAGGGGGGCTTTCCAGTGCTGTGGGAGAAAGTTGTGCCCATACTGGTTGCAAGGTATGGTTAGAAAGGGTTCCTTTAAAATACCAGGGCTTATCTTATACTGAGATATGGATATCTGAGTCCCAGGAGAGGATGATAATCATCGTCTCGCCTCAATGCCTCCAGGAGTTGCAAGATATATTCGAGGATGAATCAGTGGAAGTTAGTGTTATTGGCGAGGTTGCCTCCAACAAGAAACTCGAACTTTTTTACGATGGCAACAATGTTTGTTCTCTGGATATGGATTTTCTCCATGGAGGCCGGCCTAAACTTAAACTCAGGGCTGTATTTAAAGAGAAGCCATTGCAGGAGCCCAAGATAGCCAAAAGAGGAGATTATGCCCAGGATTTAAAAGACCTACTTTCCTTTTATGATATCTGCTCCAAGGAGTGGATAATTACCCAGTATGACCATGAAGTCCAGGGCACAAGTGTCCTTAAACCCTTGATGAAGGGCAAAACTTCCCCTCAAGATGCTGCGCTTATAAGGCCCTTTCTTTCTTCTTCCAAGGGGGTAGCTTTGTCCTGTGGGATAAATCCTTTCTATTCGGATATCGACCCATATTATATGGCAGCCTGCTGTATAGACGAGGCTATAAGACAGTTAGTTTGCGTGGGCGCCGACCCTCAAAAGATATATCTTCTTGATAATTTCTCTTGGGCTGGGCCTCAGGACCCACAGGTCTTGGGAGAATTGGTGAGGGCATGCCAGGGATGTTATGATTTCTCTCTTAAGATGAGGGCCCCTTTTATTTCAGGTAAAGACAGCCTAAATAACGAATTCCATTATGGAGAGATAAAGATTCGTATTCCTGGAACATTGTTGGTGAGCAGTATGGGGATAGTTGAGGATATAAATAAGACTGTATCTTCAGATTTTAAAGAAGAGGAAAACTTAATATACCTTTTGGGTATAACCCGCAATGAATTGGGAGGTTCGAGTTTCTACAGATTAA
>CAYNIO010000073.1:0-5912 GCA_964397495.1 uncultured Planctomycetia bacterium | reverse complement strand
GGAGGCAGTCACGCCAGGCCAGTCAGCAGTATTCTATAGCCCTAAGGGGGTGGTTTTGGGGGGAGGCGTAATTAAGGAGCCTTTATATGAGTATAGTTTCGAGAATTAGACAATTGAAGGAAGAACAAAAGGCAATAATACTTGCCCACAATTATCAGTTGTCTGAAGTCCAAGATATAGCAGATTTTGTAGGTGATTCTCTAGGTCTGAGCATCAAGGCTTCTCAAACCCAGGCTAAGGTCATAGTTTTCTGCGGGGTGTACTTTATGGCAGAGACTGCCAAAATCGTCTGTCCCCAAAAAAAAGTTCTTATCCCTGAGCCTGAGTCAGGTTGCCCTATGGCAGATATGATTACTGCCTCTCAATTGAGGGCCTTAAAGGATAAACATCCTCAGGCAAGAATTCTCTGTTATGTAAATACCCCTGCTGAGGTTAAAGCCTTGTCAGATGTATGCTGTACCTCTGCCAATGCTACGCAGATTGCGCAAAGGGCTTTTATTGAGGATGAACAGATAATTTTTGTCCCTGATAAATACCTTGCCCATTATACTTTTACTCAGATAAGGAGGAATTTTATATTCTGGGATGGCTATTGCCCTGCCCATGTCAAGATAACACCTCAAGATATATTAGCTCAAAAGGAACTTCACCCTGGGGCAAAAGTCCTTGTACACCCCGAATGCACCCCGCAGGTTATTGCCCTTGCGGACCAGGTGCTTTCTACCGAAGGTATGGCCAGATTTGTAAACAATTCTCAGGATAAAGAATTTATTATTGCTACAGAGCCAGGAATAATCCACCGTTTAAAAAAGGACAACCCCTCTAAAGAGTTTTTCCCTGCCTGCGAAGATGCCATATGCCAGAATATGAAACGCATTACTTTAGAAAAAGTCCTCTGGAGTTTAGAGTATTCCCAACACGAGATTAAATTGGAGCCCCATATTATAAAAGAGGCGCAGCGCAGTATCCAGAGGATGCTTGCCTACCGCGGTTGATTCCAGAAATGAAGAAGTCCTTGGCGGTATTTATTTTGGGGGGTATTTTTTCCTGATTTTCTCTTAACGCAAGACATCGATTTAGGTAGAATCTCGATAAGCAAGTCTTACACAGCACATTTTTTAAATAAATATAAATTTTCCCAAGAAGAGTTTGAAGATCGCCTTCTTTCCTCGCCTGAAGAGTTTTTAGAATATTCTTCCCAGGTGGATTTAAGAAGGCGTTCTCTGTCTGGTATTCAGCAGGATATAAGTATAAGAGGTTCTGGGTTTGAAGATGTGCGGGTATGTATCGAAGGCCTGGAGATAAACGACCTTCAGGCCGTACATTTTACCTTGGAACTTCCCTTAACCATTGAGGATTTAGAGAGTTTAGAGATTTTTCCTGGGCAACAAAGGATAAATTACTTTCTTAAAGGGTCCCAGAATAAGGGCGGTATCTTGAGGTTCGGTTTCGGTGAGCACGCATTAAGAGAAAAATCTTTTCTCAGTGAATTTCCCCGTCCTAAGGTTTAAAAATAGATTATCTATCGAGCATAGACGCTCGAAAGGGGCAAGACAGGATACAGATTTTACGATTTACAATTTTTCTTGGCATAGTTTATGGAGAGGCGCAGATTCCAACTTAGAGTTTTTTCGTCTTTTGCCAAGAGGGATTTTGGCGCAGACAATTTCTATTCTCAAGTTTACCCCCAAGAGGAGGAGCATCTAAACCAGAGATTTATGTTCTTGAGGTATCTTCGGCAAGAAGGCTGGATGCAGATAGAAAATATCTTTTACTTTCGCAGGCATCAGGATAAGTTTGTTCTCAATAGACATGACCCTTCTTTTATACTAATCAGTATACCACTCACATCCTGGGAGGCAAAACCAATATTAAAGTATGGGATGAATATATTTTAGAATTTCATATAAGAAGAGAGGATTTAGACAGCACCAACTTAGGGAAACATTACCGTTTTACAAAAGGAATATCTTTAGGTTTGCATAAGAAAGGAGGAAAATTACTTTTCCTTCTTAAAGGAGGTTTTGAAGATTTTCAAGATTTGGGAAGGGAGGCTAATTTCCATCTGGATTTGGAATATTTCTTAAAGAATGACTCTAAGATTGTATTCGGTGCAGATAGTTTTTGTAGAATACCCTCCTTTACAGAACTTTATTACTCATCGCCAGCCAATAAGGGGAATTCTAATTTAGAGGTCCAGCATACTCATAATTACCAGGTAGGTTTTAAGTACACTTTTGGTAATCTCTTTGCAGGTTTGCTTTTCTTTTTTAGAAACCAGAGAGATACCATAGATTGGGTGAAGAGCGATGTTTTTCTTCCTTGGGAAGCCCGGAATTTAGGCAGAGTTTCTTTCCGGGGCCTAGATTTATCCTTGGGTAATTTGGGGATTCCTAAGTTTAGGGCAGACTACACTTATTTAGAGTTAAACAGAGAAAATCCTTACAATTTTTCCAAGTACCTTTTCGACTACGATAAACATAAACTCACTTGCAGATACAGTTTTGCTTTTGTTGGCTTTAAGTTCAACCTCTGGGCAGAATTTTGCAAACCTGTCAAGAGAAAGAAATATTTTACCGCGGACCTCAAAATAACCAAAAATATAGGTAATTTTTCTTGGAATATAGAGGCCCTCAATGTTTTTAATAGTTCTTACCAGGAGTTGGAAGATATCCCTGGAACTCCTCGTTGGTTTAAATTAGCCCTAAGTTGGCATTTCTAAGGGAGGTTAGTTTGACAGGAGAGATTCTGAGAATATAATTGAAATTCAGCCATTAAATTGTAAACTATGCTTACAAATCTTTTTGAGGCCCCGTCAAAAAAAGGAATGCGTATAATCCAGATAACAGGAGGCGAGGGCTTAAGGCGCCGCCTTGTAAATATGGGTATAAGGGAGGGAACGACTCTCATTAAACTTACCCCCGCAGGTTCTAAGGGGCCAGTAGTTGTAAAACTTGGCAATACTCAGATTGCTTTAGGAAGGGGCATGGCTTTTAAGATATTAGTAGATATTCAATGAATGTAGTCTTGGTAGGCAACCCCAATGTAGGAAAGAGTGCAATATTTTCACGCCTTACAGGAGTGAGAGTCATTGCCTCCAATTATCCAGGAACGACTGTAGAATATACCCAAGGTATGATGCGCTTTCCTGGATTGGAGGCTAAGGTTATAGATGTGCCTGGAGTTTACAGCCTTAAACCCACCTGCAAGGCTGAGGAGGTAGCGCTCCAATTGGTAAAGGAAGCAGATTTAATAGTCAACATTATAGATGCTACTAACCTGGAGAGAAATCTTTACCTTACTCTCCAGATTATTCGCAATATACCAAAGCCATTGATAGTAATCCTTAATATGTGGGACGAGACTCACCACCGAGGTGTAGAGATAAACTTAAGGGCGCTTGAAGATATTTTAGGAGTGCCTGTAGTAGCCACCTGTGCCTTGAGCGGAGAAGGTATAAAGGAGTTGGTTTTTAAACTGAAAGAGGCGAGACTTTCTCCCCTGAGGGACTACTCCCAGGATATCTGGTCTCAGATAGGGGAAATTGTGAGCAAGGTCCAGAAACTTCACCATCGCCACCACACCTTTGTGGATGTTTTGCAGGATTTGAGTATGAAACCGCCGTTTTCTTTTGTTTTGGCAGGTATAGTGATTTTTCTATCATTTATGGTAATAAGATTTCTGGGAGAGGGACTTATAAATTATGTATTTGACCCATTTTTTCAGAATCTTTACAACCCCCTGATGCTTAAATTAAGCAGTTTTCTGGGCGAAGGGACTTTTTTGCACAGCGTCCTTATCGGAAGTCTTATAGAAGGACAGATAGATTACAGCCAGTCATTTGGGTTGCTTACCACAGGTCTCTATGTGCCTTTGGCTGCAGTTTTTCCCTATATATTTAGTTTCTATCTGGTATTGGGCCTTATAGAAGACTGGGGTTATATCCCTCGTTTGGCTATTTTGGGAGACAGACTCTTTCATAAGTTAGGCCTGCATGGCTATGCGATAGTACCGATGATTCTGGGTTTGGGCTGTAATGTTCCTGGTGCTTTGGCTACGCGCCTTTTTACAGAGAGGAGAGAGAAGTTTATAGCGAGCGTCCTTATGGCTATTGCTGTTCCCTGTATGGCTCAAACGGCTATGATTATTGGTTTGCTTTCAAGATTTGGAGGCCAATATGTTCTGGTGGTGTTTTTCACTCTCTTCTTGGTCTGGTTTACCCTGGGAAAACTGCTCAATGTTTTTCTTAAGGGTTGTAGCCCAGAGATATTGGTAGAGATTCCTCCTTACAGAAGGCCGCATCTTCCCAGCGTCTTTAAGAAACTCTGGATAAGGATAAGGTGGTTTCTAGAAGAGGCTTTACCTTTGGTTTTATTGGGAGTATTGATAGTTAATGTTCTTTACTCTCTGGGTATAATCGATTTTATGGCTAAGTTATTTTCTGCGATAATTACCAGTATCTGGGGGCTTCCTTCGAAAGTAGTGGGGGCTTTGATTATGGGTTTTTTGAGGAAAGATGTTGCTGTGGGGATGTTAAGGCCGCTTAATCTTACCCTTCGCCAGTCTATTGTAGGAGCGACCATTTTGAGTATTTATTTTCCCTGTATGGCTACGTTCATGGTCCTCTTCAAAGAGTTAGGTTTTAAGGATATGGTTAAGGCTACAGGAATAATGTTGAGTGTAGCCTTTGTTGTGGGAGGAGTGCTAAATTTAGCATTGAGGTTAACAGGTATATAATGAGGAGGTAGAAGATGAGCGAGTTTTTCTCAAAGATTTTCTTAGGGAATACACTCCTGCAATATCTCTGGACCCTGCTTTTAATCTTGGGAGGATTTTTAGCAATAAGGCTAATTATCTATTGGGTATTGAGGCACCTGCAAAGAATAGCCAAAAAGACCACCACCACCTTGGATGATTTTATAGTAGGCGTTTTAAAGAAGATAGGCTTGCCT
This sequence comes from uncultured Planctomycetia bacterium, assembly GCA_964397495.1. Classification (GTDB taxonomy): domain Bacteria; phylum Omnitrophota; class Gorgyraeia; order Duberdicusellales; family CBEUCJ01; genus CAYNIO01. The sequence continues at coordinate 960 of CAYNIO010000073.1, read as the reverse complement.
TTAGCCTATGTGGGGGTTATTTACCTGGGGCTTAACACCCTTAACCTCAGCCCTTCTTTGAAGAAAGTTCTGGATATTGTGGGCATGTCAATTTTGGTAATATATTCCGCGCGTTTCTTAGTGATGCTCGTTGTCTACGGATTTGAAGTTTACTCTAAAAGCAAGGGCCAGGATATCACCCTGGAGAGGAGTCTCAGAGGGATGCTTAAAGTTGTTAAGGTCATCATCTGGGGTTTGGCTCTCATATTTTTCTTGGACAATATGGGGTTTAAGATATCTACTGTTATTGCTGGTTTGGGCATTGGCGGCGTGGCTGTAGCCTTGGCTGCCCAGACCATACTTAAAGACCTGTTCAGTTATTTCTCTATTATCTTCGACAGGCCCTTTGAAGTGGGGGATTTCGTTATTATAGACGAATATCTGGGGACAGTAGAATACATAGGCATTAAAACTACCCGTATAAGGAGTTTAAGCGGAGAACAGTTGATTTTCTCCAACACAGACCTTACTGACTCGCGAGTGCGCAATTACAAGAGGATGCAGAAGCGAAGAGTCGTTTTCAGGTTGGGGGTAGTTTACTCTACGCCTTTGGAGAAATTAAAACAAATTCCTGTTATCATTGAAGATGTGATAAAGAATGTCAAGGATACAATTTTTGACAGGGCCCACTTTTTTTCCTATGGGGATTTCAGCCTCATATTTGAGGTAGTTTATTATGTTTTGGGAAGCGACTACAACAAATATATGGACATCCAGCAGGAAATCAACCTGGCTATAAAGGAGGAGTTTGAGAAGAGGAATATAGAGTTCGCTTTTCCTACCCAGACCTTGTATCTAATAAAGAGTAATTAGAGTACTTTTTTAAGAAGTCCTTGAGTTTCTCTTTAAATTTTTGAGGCTCTAAAAATATTCCCTCATTGTGTTTGCCTCTTACGATGTAGAATTCTTTAGGCTCAGGCG
>CAYNIO010000072.1:0-6108 GCA_964397495.1 uncultured Planctomycetia bacterium | reverse complement strand
AGACTTCGGGATAATAGCACCCAAAAGGACGCGTCTGGATATAGTAAATGAACTAAATAAATTCCTCATAGAGATAAATCAACATGGAGAAAATGCGGTGCTTATTATAGACGAGGCCCAAAATTTGAATGCCAGACAGTTAGAACAGGTGAGACTCCTTTCAAATTTAGAAACGGATAAATTCAAGCTCCTGCAGATAATCTTAGTAGGCCAGCCAGAATTGGAGGAGAAATTGAAATCTCCTAAATTGCGCCAGATCGCCCAGAGGATAAGCGTAAGGTATAATATGAAGCCTTTGGAATTTGACGATCTTCATTGCTATATAGAACACCGTTTGAGAGTGGCCGGATTAGACAAGGGCGAACCTCTCTTCAAAGAAGAATGTATGCCTCTAATATACGAATTCTCTAGAGGCGTGCCCCGCAAAATAAATATCCTCTGTGACCGCGCCCTTCTGGCAGGGTTTGCCAAAGAAAAAAAACAGATTGACAATTCCATAGTATCAGAATGCATTAAAGAACTGCAATGAGCATAATCTATGAAGCCTTAAAAAAACTGGAGAATAAAATTTCTCAAAACCAAAAAGAACCTTCTCCCAGACAACATAAAATTTCCAGAAAAACCACTTGGGGTTTAATTATATTTTTGAGCCTCATAATAATTGTAAGTTTGTATCTCGTGGTTTCTACAACGGGAAAAAACCTTCTCCCGAAGCCTCCTAAAAAAGAAAAACCTGAAAAAATACAGGCCCCTCCCAAGGAAGAACTTCCTCCCGAAATCAAGACGCCTAAAAAACCTCCCCCGCCGCAAGAGACACCCGTTGCGGAAAAACCCCTCCCTGAAGCAAGGCCTCAGGTAGAACTGGAGGGGATACTCTACGACGAAGTAAACCCTTTAGTAATTATCGACAAGAAATACTACCGCAAGGGAGAAAGCTTCCAGGGGATGAAGATAGTGGACATAGACAAAGACTGGGTAGAATTCGAATATAAAGGCGAAACCTTCAAGGTAAGCATAAGGTAATTAAATTATTCTCCTGCGAATAGATTTCCTTATTAAAGACAAGGGGACTTCTTCTATAACCCTTACCCTGCCGACATCTAAAGGAAGAACCATCTTTATCTTGCCACTTTTAAATTTCTTGTCCCGCAAGAGGCACTCCATAATCTTAAAAAGGGAAACCCTTTTTTTGATATAGCAGGGCAAGTCAAATTTCCCAAGCAGGCCTTCCAATCTTTCCAACAAAGAACTCTTACATAGCCCCATATCTACGCTTATGGAGGTAGCAACTGCCATGCCAATCGCTACCGCTTGCGCATGAGAATAGCCCGAAAAAGACGTAGCGGCTTCCAGGGCATGGCCAACGGTATGTCCAAAATTAAGAATGGTACGCAGCCCTTTTTCCTCCTTCTCGTCTTTATTTACAATCTGAGATTTTATATAGGCGCAACGCCATACTATCTCTTCTATTATACTCTTCTTTTTTCTAAGGGCGTGGGGATTGGACTGCCCTTCCAAAAGGATAAATAAATTTCTGTCTTTTATCACGCCGTACTTCACAACTTCACTAAAAGCTTCTGCGAATGTCGCAAAGGGCAAGGTATTTAGGAAATCTACACAAGAAATTACTACCCGCGGCTGCCAGAATGTCCCTACCATATTTTTAGCAAAGGGCAAATCTAAAGCAGTTTTTCCACCCAAAGAAGAATCTACCTGCGCCAGGAGGGTCGTAGGTATCTGAATGTAAGGTGTGCCCCGACGGTAAACCGAAGAAGCGAAACCTACCAAATCTCCCATAACTCCTCCCCCCAGGGAAACAAAGAATAAATCTCCCAAACGGTCAACCTCTACTGCTTTCTTCATAATGACCTGAAAATACCTTAAGGTTTTAGCCTTCTCTGTATCAGGAACAATTTGAAAATATACTCTTTTATTAAGCGAGGAAAGGTGATTTTTTATCTGCTTTCCATAGAACCTATATACTGTGGGATTGCTCACCACTAAAGCTTTGCCTGGCAGGTTGAACTCTTTAAGTATTTTTATAAAATTCCTCTGGATATTGCCTGAAAATATAAAGATATCTGAAGGAGGATGGGTATTCTTAAGGGCTATATGCCTCATACTATAATCTTATAGAGAGAAAAAGCCAGATGCAGGAGCAAGGTGCGAAAACCTGGTATGATAAGAAAAATAACCAGAATAAAAGGCCCCCAAGGTTCTATGCGCATATATTTGTAGTCATAGGGAGGAGGCAATAGCCCCAAAAGAACTTTAGAGCCGTCCAACGGAGGAATAGGCACAAGATTGAATATTGCCAAGACGATGTTGAGGAGAATGAGGTTGCCCAATAAAGGAAAGGGCAATACCCTCAATACCAACCCCAAAATTACAGCAAATGCGATGTTTGCACCTGGGCCTGCCAAACCTATCCAAATCATATCTTTCTTAGGGTTCCTCAACATCCAGTAATTTATGGGCACAGGCTTTGCCCACCCAAATACTATCTGGGAGCCTGAGAGTATAAGCATTAAAGGCAAAAGCACTGTCCCTAGAGGGTCTATATGGGCCAACGGATTTAAAGTGAGTCTGCCTGAATATTTAGCAGTGGGGTCGCCTTTTTTATAGGCCATCCAAGCGTGGCCAAATTCGTGAACTGTAAGGGAAATAAAAAAAAGAACGAACAGGACAACGATGCTCAAAAACATTAATCTTGACCTTCAATCTTGCGAATGATTAGTTTTTGTTTACCTGATACGGCCTTCTTTTCAAAAAACACCTTTACATTCTTGCCCAAAAATTTCTTCAAATCTTGGGAAGTCTTTATGCGCCAGGAACGGGAATCTCCTTCGAGAATGTAATTGCCTTTATCGTCCTCTTTTAACAGGCCTTCGACTGAAGAAAACTTCACTTCCTGCGGCAATGATACTGCAGAGGGTTCCTTCTCAAATGCCTCCTCTTTGACTTCTCTTTCCGGCTGCTCTTTTAAGGCTTCGGTCTTGGTTATAATATTGTCCTTAGGGTATTCTTCCTTTTCTTCCCAAACGACCGCCATCTTTTTGTGAACCCAAGCACCTGTTCCCGCAGGTGGGACTATCTCTAAAAAATCGCCCTTAATACTTTTAACCTCTACCAAATCCTGGCATTTTACCCTTCCTATTATAGCCGAGCCTAAAGAAGGCTTAAGCCTCACATTTACATTATCGCCCTTGCACATCCAGAGATTGCCCTGCGCCTTTTCAAAAAAATCCTTATACACGTAGCAGGCAAAATCCTTGCTCAACTGTACCTTGTACCAATCATACTTTTCCTGCAACACTTCCAAAATCTGGCCCCGGGAAAGTTTCCCTATGGAAAGAGAGGAAATTGTAGAGTCTGTTCTTAGATTGACAGCATCCTTAATTATCTTTATCCTCTTAGTATCTTCTCCTCCAGCCAAGCCAGAAGACAACAGAATAATGAAACTTGCAACGGCGATATGTTTCCTCATTGCGACTAAATTTATTCCTTTTTGCCTTCTTCCTTAATACCCTCTTCTTTCTTCTCCTCCTTTGCAGATTTCTTGGAGGTCTTCACTTTTACCACTTTTATTTTAGGAAGGCCGAAGGGCGGGATTTCCTCTAAAGATACGCCTTTGCCCAGAAGATATTTAAATCTTTCCAGACGTGTGAGCACAGACTTCTGCGCAGCCAGTTTGTCAGCCCTTTTCAGAGAAGAATGTATGCCCATATTACAACCTCCTTAAGATACTGTCAGGGAAAATCCCTTTAAGTTCCTCTCTAACCTTGCTCACCTCTTCCCATGAAGAATAATTTCCTACATAAAGGACATAATACTTCCCCCTTTTTTTAAGGTAAGCCTTAAGGCCCTTTTGCTTTAAATCTTGCAAGTACTGCGAGGCAATCCGGGAATTAGTATAACTTGCCAACTGCAAATAATAAAATTCTTGGGGCTGGGGCTCTAAGGAGGGCTGTTCTTTGCTTTTCGAAGAAGAAGTTTCGTCCTCAGATGAATTCTTGCTCTCAGATGGCTCCTTTTCCGAACGGGGCAGGAATTCCTCCTGAGAAATACGCTTTGCTAAAACTGTTGAGTTCTTTGCTAAATACACAGCCCCTTTCCTGTAGCCATTCTTATAACCCCAGACATATACCAAAATCCAAGAGAACGCCATTAACACAATACCTAAGCATACTTTTTCTATGTCCACAATTACTTTCCTCTTTACGTTCAACTTCTCCTTCTTTTCTTCAAAAAACGACAACTGCTCCATATTTTTATTATACTTTTAAATATTATAAGACTTCAAGAGTTTTTTTATTTTTTTCCTTTTTAAAACCTTAAGAAATGTATCTACTACCTTGGGGTCAAACTGCGTCCCAGAAAACCTCTTTATTTCTTCCACGGCTTCCTTCAGTTCTTTCCTCTCCTTGTAGGGCCTTTGGGAAACCATAGCGTCGAAAGCATCAACTACCGACATTATTCTGGACTCAAGCGGGATTTGGCCCTTCTTTAACCCCGAGGGATAACCTTTGCCATCATATCTTTCATGATGATGTAATATTATAGGTATCACCGGTTTAAGAAGTTGAAGCCGTTTTAATATCTGGGCGCTGAATAGGGGATGCTTTTTTATAATCTTCATCTCCTCTTCAGATAAGGGCCGGGATTTAGTAAGAAGGCGGGTAGGAACCTTAATTTTTCCTGTATCATGAAGAATGCTTGCTAGTTCCAAAATTTTGATATTTGAAGATGGCAACTTCATCTCTTTGGATATTTCTTTTACCAGGGCTTTAAATAGCGGCCCGTGCGAATGCAGGCGGGGGACCTTCTCCTCCAAAAACCCTGAAATAAGTTTAACTGTCCCCAGAAGCAATCTCTGTTCCTCCTGGTAAAGAAGGGTAACCCTTATAGCAGTGGCAATCTGCTCACAAACTATGCTGAGAAGATTCTCATCCTCGGGGGAAAAATTCAAAATTTGATTCATCTTAAGGGTCCCTAAGATTTTATCCGCAACCAGAGGGAAACATATATCTTTGCCCCTCTTTAGCACTTTTCCCGTAGAATAAACATCGAGTTCAGCCTTGGTTAACCTCTTTTTTGGTATCTTGTCAATAACGGGCTTCTTCTTAAAATCGCATTTAGCTCTCAATACAGGAGCAGCGTTCACATAAAAAAGACTTAAAGTACACTGCTTGCAATTTGTGGCTTGAAGGACAAGTTTAACCATTCGCCTTAAGAGGTCCTTAAGTTCCGTATAGGAATTCACTAAACGATATACAGCATGAATAACATTCAAGGCTTTGCGGTATTTTTCTTCCGTGGAATTATGTTTTTTTGCGTAAAGCATAATTCTTGTAATACCTCCTTAAAGTCTCTCTCAACTCCTCCAGACTCTGGGGGATTATTTTAGTTGCTGCCACTATAGGCATAAAATTCGTATCGCCATTCCAGCGGGGAACTATATGAAAGTGAATATGCCCCCTTAACCCTGCCCCTGCAACTTTGCCTATATTTAATCCTACATTAAACCCCTGCGGCTTAAGAATTTTCCTGAGTAAATCCTGGCATAAAATTATCGTATCTATAAGCTCTATCCTCTCCTCATCCTTTAGTTTTCTCAAAGACCCCACATGTCTTTTAGGCGCAACAAGAAGGTGACCATTATTATAAGGAAAGGCATTAAGGAGAACCTTGGTGTAAGTTCGGGAAAAGACTAAAAGTGAGTTTTTAGATTTTAAGGTGCTTTTGCAAATAAAACAGCCCTTCTGAAGGGGAGAACTTACATAAATTTTCCTCCAAGGGGCCCAAATAATGTCAAAATTCGACAATTTGTGCATTAAATTTATCTCCCTCGATTTCTATTATACCCATCGTATTAACATCTGTATATATATAATCTGTAGGGCTGCCTGGATTTAAAAAAAGAGTATCTTTTACTTTTTTTATGAGACTGGCGTGAGAATGCCCGAAAATAATTATCTGAGGGTTTACATCCTGGAAAATCTTGCCAGCCCAATCTAATAACCCTGGAGGAGCACCCCTTCCATGGATTACCCCTATCAATAAAGAGCCTGCTTTGACTATTTCTCTCTCAGGCAAGTTTTTTTTAAG
>CAYNIO010000071.1:0-6129 GCA_964397495.1 uncultured Planctomycetia bacterium | reverse complement strand
CCTTCCCCGCAGGATAATCGTTTATCGCCACATATTGAGGAATGCCTTTCTTCCTCTGATTACCATTTTGGGGCTTTCTTTTCCTTCTCTATTGGGGGGTTCGGTAATTTTAGAAACCATATTCTCTATACCGGGTATGGGAAAACTCTTTTTTGAAGCAGCCTTTAGCCGGGATTATTTTCTTATAATGGGGTTGCTGGTAATCTCTGCTTTTTTGGTATTTCTAGGCAATCTTCTTGCAGATATAGGCTATGCTTTGGTTGATCCGCGTATACGCTATGGAAAGAGATGATTTCTAAGATTTGGGAAGATAAAGCATCGCGGTTAGGGTTGTACATTTTATTATTGGTAATATCTTTCTCCCTTTTTGGGCCTTTATTTTATATTTACAGCCCTTTCCAGAGCGATGTGGACAGTATTTACCAGCGTCCTTCTTTACTGCACCCTTTTGGGACAGATTCTTTGGGCAGGGATGTTTTGGCGCGCATACTCTACGGAGGCAGGGTTTCTTTAAGCGTAGGCTTTCTGGCTGTGGGGGTGTCTTTAGCAATAGGGCTCTTTTTTGGGACTTTGGCCGGTTTTTGGGGAGGGTTTGTAGACAGCGCCATATCACGTTTTATAGACATAGTTTTAAGTTTCCCCACAATATTTTTAATAATTGGCCTGGGAAGCATTTTTGAGCCATCTTTAAAGATAATAATTTTAATCATAGGGTTGACCCTCTGGCCTTCTACTGCGCGTTTAGTGAGGGCAGAAATTTTGTCTCTTAAGGAGAGGGAGTTTATTTTAGCGTCCAGATTGCTGGGAAGTTCTTCTTTCTACATCATCACAAAGCACCTCATACCTAATGCTTTGGGGCCAGTGGTAGTAAACACCACCTTGAATGTGGGATTGTGCATACTCATAGAGGCAGGTTTAAGTTTTCTGGGGTTAGGCGTTCAGCCTCCCACACCCAGTTGGGGCAATATCCTTATGCAGGCAAAAGAGAGTTTGAGCATCTGTTGGTGGCTGACCTTCTTTCCGGGTCTGTTTATTTTTCTTACGGTTCTGGGGGCTAATCTTTTGGGAGACGCCTTAAGGAGATTTTATCGGGGATGAAAGAGATTGTCAGAATAGAAAATCTTACTGTAATCTACAACGAAAATAACCCCCTCTACGCCTGCAGAGACATAAATGTCTCCCTTGCAGAAGGAGAGGTCCTTTGTATTCTGGGAGAGAGCGGTTCAGGCAAGACCACTCTGGGGTTAAGCATCACTAAACTTCTTGCGCCTGAAGCAAAGATTATTTCAGGAAGGATTATTTTTGAGGATAGAAATATTTTAGAGATGGAAGAAGAACAACTCTTTTCCATAAGAGGCAATAAAATCTCTTATGTATTTCAGGAGCCTTACAGTTTTCTCGACCCTTTAATGAAAGTTGGCCGCCAGATAGGGGAGGTCTTGGAGGTTCACAAAAATATTAAGCCCCATTTGGTTAAAAGCACTGTTTTAGAATTTCTTAGCAATCTGGGGTTCGATGAGCCTTTAAGGGTTTACAATAGTTTTCCCCACCAACTTTCAGGAGGAATGAATCAGAGGGTGATGATAGGCATGGCTCTTATATCTTGCCCGCGCATTCTTGTATGCGATGAGCCTACAAGTTCCCTGGATTTTTTTGCTGCTTTGAAGATTATGGATTTTATAATGAGGCTCAGGCGGGAACTTAAATTCTCTGTTTTTTTCATTACCCATGACCTGTATTTAGCACGCAGATACTCTCAAAGGGTTGCTTTTATGCTTAACTCTAAGATTGTAGAATTGTGCCCCACGCAAGATTTTTTCTCGCAGCCCCTTCATCCTTACTGCCGGTATATAGTAAGCCTTTTTAAGGAGTTTGAGAAGGCTAAAATAAGCAAAGTATATTCAGGGCCGGCGGAGGGTTCTTACGCTTGCGCTTTTTATCCCAGGTGCCCTTCAAGGAAGAGAGAGTGCCTTAATTTTACCGGGGGCCTGAGAGAGGTAGAGCCTGGGCATTTTGTAGACTGCCCTATTTTCTAGAAATGTGGATTCTTAGGGTAAACAATCTTGCCAAGAGATTCTTCCAGGGGAGGTTGCTTTCTTCTTCCAAGGAGGTCTTCTCTTTGAGAGGCGTAAATTTAGAGTTAGAGGAGAGAGGCGTATACGGCTTGGTAGGCAAGACAGGTTCAGGCAAGACCACTCTGGGGAAAATTTTGTGTGGGCTGTTAAGTTATGACGAGGGGGAAGTAATCTGGAATCCTCAGTTCATAAAGGCAAGAACTCAGGTCCAGATGATATTCCAAAATGCTTACGCTTCTTTTAACCCTCTTTGGAGTATGAAGGAGTCTTTATTTGAAGCCCTACGAAACTCGAGGATAAATTTTAGAGAAGGTCTTGAGGATAAGATTCTTCCCCTAATGAGAGAGATGAACCTTTCCCAAGGCCTTCTTAAGAGTTTCCCTTCGCAGTTGTCAGGGGGGCAGCTGCAGAGATTTTGTATTTTGAGGGCTTTGCTTCTTGAGCCCAAGGTTTTAGTATGCGACGAGATAGTTTCAGCCTTAGACTTGGAGTCCCAGGTTCTTATACTTGGTATCTTAAGGGAACTCAACAAGAAAAATCTTACTATAATCTTTATTTCCCACGACTTAAGAGTGGTGTATAATCTTTGTGATGAGATTTTTTTCTTAAAGGACGGCACCTTAAAGGAACATATCTTGAAGAGGGAGTCGAGTTTGGAGGATTTATTGGATGCCCAGAGTTAGGAGATTCTATAGCGAGATTTTTGATTTCGTTAAATCTAAGAGCGAGGGTATATCAAAATTTATTCTTTTCCTTGCGGTCATTTCAGGCCTTACCTTTCTTTTGGTTCTGTCTTTAACGAGCATAAACTCTTTGGATTTATTTCTGCACCTTAAAGCAGGGGAGGTTATTACCTACACTAAAAGCCCCATATTTTACGATGTATTCTCCTTTACCCGATACGGGAAAGAATGGGTCGACCATTCCTGGTTCTTTCAATTCTTTATCTACCAGGTATATAGACTTTGGGGATTCAGGGGTTTGCATTACCTTAAGAGTATATTGGTTATTCTAAGTTTTATTTTTATTTCCAGTGTTACCCCCCGAAGGAATTATCTTTGGCTTGCCCTGTGCTTTCTATTCTCAGGATTTCTTCTTGGACGATTTATAAGCACGAGACCCGCTCTTTTTTCTCTTTTATTTCTTTCTTTTTATATTATGGCTCTTGAAAGGAAAAAGAAAAGTTTTCTCTACCTACTTCCTTTAGTTCAGGTATTGTGGGTAAATTCCCACGGATATTTTCTCTTGGGTTTAGCAATAGTATGGATTTATATAGTGATAGGTTTCTTTGAGAAAGAGGAATACAGGTTTACGCTTCTTGCAACAGGAGTCTTGTGCACAGCATCAAGTTTTGTTAATCCTTATTTTCATAAGGGTCTGCTATACCCCTTAAAAGCATTGTTTTTCCATATGGGAAATCCTCAAATTTCTTCCCGCATAAAGGAGTTGCAAAGCCTTCTAAGGGCTAGTTCTCAAGTAGAGTTGTTTTCTTTTATGATGCTGGGAATATTGGCTGTATTTTCTGTGATAAGGAGAAATCTTAAGATTTTTTCAAGAGCCTTACTGCTGGTGGTCTTGAGTGTTGTTGGCTTTGCTGCTTATTATTCTTTAAGGAATATTCCTTTCTTTGTTGTGCTTTGTTCAGGGTTTGTCATTTCAGGTTTCACGACTACTTTCAGCACTAGGATTAATCGCATCTTTAACCCTATAATCGGGATTATACTTTTAGGGGTATTTCTTTTTTCTACCAATAGGAAACTCGATGAAATTTATTTTGACGATTTAAGTTTTAGATTTAAGTCTGGAGTCCTGGAGGTTTTTAATGCCCGCTACCCTGAGAGGGCAGTAGAATTTGTGTTAAGAGAACGCCTTCCCAGACTTTTTAATGATTTTAATTCCGGAGCCTATCTAATAGGAAAGACTTGCCCTTTAAGAAGAGTTTTTATCGACGGGCGCACAGAATTCTATGGAAAAAAATTCTTGGACGATTATTTTAAATTAACCCTCAATCCTCAGGACAAGATTTTTTCCCGCACAGTTGACAAGTACAGCCTTAAGGGTTTTTTTATATCCTACGCTGCATCTAACAGCGCCAGGCCCCTCATAAAATATATTTCTGGCAGACCTGATTTTTATCCCGTATATTTTGATTCGCAAGCCGTAATCTTTTTAAAAGATGAGCCTTCTAATGAGAGATTCAAGAATTTAAAGATAGACTTCAAAGATTATCAGCCCCCGGCCATAGATGTTGCTAAGGTCCCTCTTAATTTTTTTCCTGCTGCAGGTTTAAGGAGAGCTCAAGTTTTATGGGAGATGGGCCAATTACAGGCCTGTCAGAGAGAGTTGTCTCAAATCTTGGAGTTCTGCCCTCAATGTGCACAAGCCTACCGCCTTATGGGGGATATTTATTTTAAAAAGAAATACTGGCAAAAGGCTTTATTTTCTTACAGGAAGTCCCTTATATTTTCCCGCGGTTCTTCCCATACCTATAAAAATCTGGGGATATGCCTTTTCCATCTGGGAAAATATAAATTATCCTTGAAAGAGTTCAGGAATGCTATAAAAAGAGGCCTTAAAGATAAAGAGATAGAGGATTATCTTGGGAAAATCATAGAGAAATTAAAGGTTAGATCTCAGCAATAAGATAATTGTAAACTTTTTCAAAAAAAACCTTGACAAATATTGAAATTTTGCTAAAAAATAAATGAGGTTTTTGGTTATTTGTAAAGTCGGTTATACCATCCCCAAGTATCTGAGTCTTGGCAAGAAAGGAGGTGAAGGAAATAAAGCCCAAGATACTTAAAAGGGGATGATATAACTATATAGATGTAAATTACAAGGTTAAGGACCTTGTAGAGATAAATGCCTTAATAGGAGGTTTTAGTTATGATGAGAAAAGTTTTTGTTATAGTAGCAGGAGTAGTCCTGTTGTCAGGGCTGGCCTTTGCTGCTGTGGAGAATATCAAGGTCTCAGGCGATATTACTGTTACTGGTATCGCTGAGGACCTCTCTATGGGAAGCGAACTTTACGATAACCCTGATGCCAGTAGTTTCCTTACTACCCAGGCCAGGGTGCGTTTTGACGCAGACCTTACAGAAAATGTTTATGCTACTGTGCAATTCCTTTCAGAGAATGATTGGGGAAACAATATCAGCGACAACTCAGATTGGGATGTAGATATGGATTTAGCCTACATCACCATGAAAGAGATGATTTATGAACCCCTTACACTCATTGTGGGCCGTCAGCCTTTGAAGTATGGAAGGGGTTTAATCATTGGAGACCCTGATACCAATAGATACGCAGAGAGCACCGCAAATGCCCATTTCTCACCCGCAGATCTATCCCTGTTTAAGTCCTTTGATGCTATCAGGGCAATTTTGGATTATTCTCCTTGGACCATAGACCTGGTATATGCCAAGGTAGACAACAACGGCGTCACTACCAACTTTATAGATGATGATGTCAATCTTTGTGGAATAAACATAAGGTATGATTGGAGTTCTTATAACGGCATTACAGAGATGTATCTTTTCTACAAAGACAATGCTCCTTTAGATACTGCAGGTTATTATGGTTCACCTGGACAGACCGAGAAGAGCTCAGTCTATACTCTTGGTATTAGAGGCCAGGCAGACCCCAACGACAATTGGTCAGTATGGGGAGAAGCTGCTTATCAGTTTGGAAATGCAACGTATTGGGAGCCCAACAGGGCTGCAAGCGACACCGGCCATCGTGAAGCTTGGGCCGCTCAAGCAGGTGCAGAATACAAGTTCCTCAATGACTACAATGCCAAATTAGGTGTGCAGTATACTTTCCTTTCCGGTGATGATGAAACTACTGATGACTATGAAGGTTGGGACCCAATGTTCGAAGACCAGACGCCAGCAACTCTTGCTAACATCCTCTTCCAGAATACCAACATCCATTGTTTTAACCTTTATGGTTCAATGGATATAAGAGAGGATGTAACCTTGTGGGCTAATTACTGCCATCTGACACTAGCAGAGAAAATCAACCAAGCCACTGTAGCCACCAAGACTCAGAGCCTCA